>JBEEPA010000028.1:0-3172 GCA_041191385.1 Bacteroidota bacterium
ATTAACGACTACTTAACAAAAAAAAACGTTAATAATTGATAATTAATGTTTTAAGTAATTTAAATTAAGCTTTAAAAATATAAAATCATCAAATTTTAGTAACTTATTTAAATATAAATTAATTTTTTTATAGTATTTTTAACTAAAAATCTCTAGTTAATACATTTAAAAATTTTTATATTAGGTTCAAATAAAAACCACATTAACATAGGTTTTTTAGCAGATATATAGGATTTTAATTGGTTAAGTGTTGGGTGGGCAACGGTTGGACAGCCAGAACTATTTGGAATATCTTTAGGGTAAATTTCTTCTTCGGGAACATAATCTGCCGAGTGTAAAACTATAAATCGATAATATGCTAAATAATTACTCGAATCTAAACCATGTAATTTAAAACTATAACCTTCGCCCCATTGGCTATGTGTTTTTCGTCCAATAATGTAGTGTCCTAAAGCACTGCAATTACTGTTGGGTAGGTTGCTAAAGGTTAAACTATCAGAGCATTTTCCCTGTGCAACTAAAGATGAAAACAAGATTTTTTTTTGCTTGAAATTCCAAACTACTAATCTGTTTTTCCCAGAGGGGAGGGTAAAGCAAAGTTTACTAAAATTGAAGTGTTTGTATCTAGTCCGTTTTTTTTGCAAAATTCAAATGCCTCTTGCGCTTTATTTTTAAAATCATAATCAACTGTATTTTTATTTTTACACGATAAAATACACAAAACAAAATAAACGTACAACAGTATTTTTTGGATGCTCCAATACATATTTATTTAAATAACGGAATGATATCATTGATGTAATTTAAAACATCTTCTCTCCCTTGTCCGGTTTCGGATGAGGTGATAAAACTTGGTGGTAATTCCTCCCAATATAGTTTTAAAGCTTTTTTAAATGCGGCTGTATTTTTAGCTACTTCGTTATTGGTTAATTTATCTGCTTTGGTAAAAATTATAGAAAAAGGAATTTGATTTTCGCCTAACTCGTTAATAAATTCAATATCAATTTTTTGTGGCGGTATTCGGCTATCAATTAATACAAAAACGCATAGTAAGTTGGTACGATTAAAAATGTAATCGGTAATCATTTTACCAAAAGCACTCCTGCTTTTTTTAGACACTCTAGCATAGCCATACCCTGGTAAATCTACCAAATACCAAACGTCATTAATATTAAAATGATTGATTAATTGAGTTTTTCCTGGTTGGGCAGATGTTTTAGCTAATTTTTTTTGCTTGCATAAGCAATTAATTAAACTACTTTTCCCTACGTTTGACCGACCAATAAAAGCAAATTCGGGTAAGTTTGGAGCAGGGCATTTTTTATAATCCTGATTACTTACTTCAAATTTAGCCGATTTAATTTCCATATTTTTTTCTTATCGTGTAAAGTTACACGATGTAAACAGTGTTACCAAATTTTGAAGATTTATAACTTTAAATTAAGTGTTTATAGGTTTAGAATGTTACTTTTTATTTTTTTCGTAATTAAAAATTAATCCTAAGGAAGTGTCCTTAGTTATATAATTCCATGCCCAATTAATAAAAATGATTAATTTATTTTTAACGCTTAAAACCAACATAAGATGTAAAAACATCCAAATTAGCCAAGCAAAATAACCTTTAAAATGTAAATATGGTAAGTCAACAACCGCTTTGTTTTTACCAATTGTAGCCATTGAACCAAGATCTTTATATTCGTATTCGCTGGTACTTTTATTTTGTACTAATTTTTTTAAGTTTTTGGAAAGTAGTTTTGCTTGATTAATAGCAACATTAGCTACTTGAGGGTGTGCTTTTGGATATTTTGGTGTTGTCATGTAAGCAATATCTCCAATTGCAAATATGTTATTGCTTTCAACAATTTTGTTAATTCTATCAACCTTTATCCTATTTCCAACAGTAATTTTATCATTCGATAATCCTTCAATTTTATTTCCAATAACACCAGCTGTCCAAATTACTGTTTTACTAATAATGTTAGTGTTATTGCTTAGTATTAATGTTTCACCATCGTAATCTTTAACAAAAGTTTCGTTGATTATAAATACTCCCATAGAGGTTAAGTACCTATTTGATTCAATTTTGGAAGACTCGCTCATGTTATTGAGCGTATTTTTTGAACCTTCAATTAAGTAAATGTTTAAGTTCTTAAAATCAATTTTATGATAATCTTTAGGTAAAATATTATTTTTAATTTCTGCAAAAGATCCTGCTAATTCAACACCTGTTGGTCCAGCCCCAACAATAACAATATTAAATAAACTTTCTTTTTCTTGATCGCTTGCAGAAATTATTTTTTCGAAAGTTTGTAAAATATGGTTTCGAATTGTAATTGCATCGAAGGTTGTTTTTAAAGTAAACGAATTTTTTTCGATATTTTCGTTACCAAAAAAATTAGTTTTACAACCAATTGCAACAACTAAATAGTCGTAGTTAAATTCTCCAATAGTGGTAATAACTAAGTTTTTTTCTTCTTCTATTTTTAAAACTTCTGCTAAACGTATCTGAACATTTTCGTAATCCTTAAAAATATTTCTTAATGGAAATGAAATACTAGATGGCTCTATTTGTGATGCTGCTACTTGATAAAATAAAGGTTGAAATTGATGATGATTAATTTTATCGATTAACAAAACATCAAATAGATTTTGATCTAATCTTCTTACCAATTGAATCCCTGCAAATCCGCCACCAATTACAATTACCTTTTTTTTATTTTTTGATTGCATAAAATTTTAAATTTTTGAGTTTAAGATTTACTTTAAATGTATTTTATACAACCCAAAAATAAATCTAAAGTATTTTTCGATTACAAATATCAATTTAATATTTTGTAAAGCAAAAATGATTATTTTTTTTAACTTTTTATATCTTAAATTGGCATTTTACAAATTCGCTAAATTGATGTTTTAACATTATGTTGTTGTATGCGCAAAAGATATGCGAAACAATTTTTTCATCAAAGCATCACCCTGATTACCTACAACTTAGGTGTTAATCCGTTAAAAAATCAAAATATTATTTTACTTATAAACTCATTGGTTTGCAATGGTAAAGTTAAACTTATTCGTTATTTTTTTAATTACACCTATTTAGGCTCAATATGAATTAAAACTTCGCCAAGGGAGGGGATTTGTTCTTTTAAAAAATCTTTTAAATTATGTGCAATGT
>JBEEPA010000029.1:0-2984 GCA_041191385.1 Bacteroidota bacterium
GATTACATTTGTAAATATGATTGAGAATAATTCTGATATGGTTTTATTGGTTTCGAGTTTGCAATCAAAAGTTGAAAAACTTGTGATTGAACACAAAAAAACTAAAGAAGAATTAAAACAATTAAAAGAGGATAATTTTTTATTAAGAAAAACATTATCCGAAAGAAAGGAGGAGATTTCTTCTTTAGAAGAAAAAATTAAAATCCTTAAATTGGCAAAAACGTTGGATGTTGGAACGGAAAAATCAACAGATTTAAAATTAAAAATCAACGAGTTGGTGAAGGAGATTGACAAATGTATTGCTTTAGTAAATAGTTGATAAATGGACAAAGTTTCGATTTTAGTTAAAATTGCAGATAAGGATATTCCTTTAAAAGTTTCGGCTGAAGATGTTGAGGTTGTTCGTTTGTCTGAAAAAGAAATTGCGGAAAAAATAAATGAGTTAAAGTCGTTTTATAACGTTAGGGATACTATTAATATTTTATCCATGACTTTACTTCAATTAATGGTGGAAAAAAATCAAAAAATTGCACAAAATGGAAGTGTTCCTGATAAAGCTGTTTTTGATAAATTAACCGATTTAGAGTCCTATATTTCTAATTATTTAAAAAGTAATTAATTTTCAATGCCAATTTGTTGTGTAGTATTAACATTAACAAATTAAATTATGGGTACAGTAATTGCTTTAATAGCAGGACTTTTAGGAGGATTTGGAGGTGCATTTTTTGTGCTTAAAAATTCTACCAAAAAAGAAACAGAGAAATTAATTAGTGACGCAGAAAAAGAGGCGGAACAAATTAAAAAAGACAAGATTTTACAAGCTAAAGAAAAGTTTTTTCATTTAAAATCGGAGCATGAAAAAGAGATTTTAGCAAAAGATCAAAGATTATTAGCTGCTGAAAATAAAATGAAACAGCGCGAACAATCTATCAATACTAAATCTCAAGAATTAGCCAAAAAAACTAAAGACGCAGAAGATGCAAAGGCTAATTACGAATCTAAAATGGAACTACTTGTTAAAAAAGAACAAGAATTAGAAAAAATGCAACGCCGTCATGTAGAACAATTAGAGGCTATTGCTGGAATAACTGCTGAGGAAGCAAAAAAACAATTGGTTGATGCTTTAAAAGCTGAAGCTAAAACTGAAGCAATGGCACATATTCAAGATACCATTGAGGAAGCAAAAATGAGTGCGAATAAAGAAGCTAAAAAAATCGTTATTCAATCTATTCAAAGAGTTGCAACAGAGGCAGCTATCGAAAATGCAGTGTCTATTTTTCATATCGAATCGGATGAGATAAAAGGTAGAATTATTGGTAGAGAAGGTAGAAATATTCGTGCTATTGAAGCAGCAACTGGAGTGGAGGTAATTGTGGATGATACACCAGAAGCGATTATTTTATCTTGTTTTGATCCAATACGAAGAGAAATTGCTCGATTAGCTTTACATCAATTGGTTTCTGATGGTAGGATTCATCCTGCAAGAATCGAAGAAGTGGTTGCCAAAACTAAAAAACATTTAGAAGAGGAAATTGTTGAAACAGGAAAACGTACTACTATCGAATTAGGGATTCACGGATTACATCCAGAATTAATTCGGATGGTAGGGCGAATGAAATATAGGTCTTCCTACGGACAAAATTTATTGCAACACTCTCGTGAGGTAGCTAATTTATGTGCTATTATGGCAGCAGAGTTAGGTTTAGATGTTAAAATGGCTAAACGCGCTGGTTTGTTACATGATATTGGTAAAGTGCCAGATGATGAACCAGAATTACCTCATGCAATTTTAGGTATGAACTTAGCTAAAAAGTTTAAGGAAAAACCAGAAGTTTGTAATGCAATTGGTGCACACCACGACGAAGTTGAAATGACAACCATGATTGCACCAATAATTCAAGTTTGTGATGCTATTTCAGGAGCTAGACCAGGAGCTAGACGTGAGATTTTGGAGTCGTATGTTAAACGTATTAAGGAATTAGAAGAGTTAGCGTTAGCTTACCCTGGGGTAGTTAAAACATACGCGATTCAGGCGGGTAGAGAATTAAGAGTTATTGTTGAAAGTGATAAAGTTGGTGATAAAGAAGCCGAAACTTTAGCTTTTGATATTTCACAAAAAATACAAACGGATATGACATATCCAGGGCAGGTAAAAGTTACTGTAATTAGAGAGTTACGTGCTGTTGGTTATGCTAAATAATAATATGTTTAATTAAACTAATAAAAAACTAATTGATTTTTAACTATTTATAAAATTACTAGTTTTTTTTGATAGATTTTTTTTGCTGAATTAAATTAGTGTAGTATATTTGCACACCTGTTTGAAAAATAACAGACTCGGGGTGTAGCGTAGCCCGGTATCGCGCCACATTTGGGATGTGGAGGTCGTAGGTTCGAATCCTGCCACCCCGACGAAGAAGCCTAACTTATTTAAAAGTTAGGCTTTTTTTGTTTGTAACATTTCTGTTTGTTATTTCTTTTTGATTTGTTGATATAAATGTGAATAGTTTTTTAAAAACTACATAAAAAGCATTTGTTTACTCTGTTTTATTAAATTAAATTTGCACGTTTAGTAAGGATTCATTTTCTTATTTGAAAATAATTTTTTGTTTACATTTAATGTTATAACATGAGTAAATTAGAGCAACTATCCAATATTGAAACCCAAAACTTGGATATTAAAAATATTTCGGATTTTTTTGATACAATAAAATCTGTAGAAGTTTCAGATGAAATTACTGTGTCAAATTTTACTTTAAAAACCGAAAATTTAAGAAAAGACGAGGTAAGAGGTGCAACAGAAGAGGAGAAAGAGTTGATATTAAAAAATTTCCCTCAAATTCAGGGTAGATATTTGGTGGTTCCTAAAGTTATATAGTGTTATGATACAATCTGTTATATTTGATATTCAACAAAAATTAAACAATAAAGAAATAACTTGTTTAGAGTTAGTTCAAGATAAAATAAATGCTTTAAAACAAGCT
>JBEEPA010000030.1:0-9823 GCA_041191385.1 Bacteroidota bacterium
ATCCAAAAACTAATTTTTGATTTACGCGATAATGGAGGTGGTTTATTAAACGAAGCTGTTAATATTGTAAACTTATTTGTTTCAAAAAATATAAAAGTTGTTGAAACTAAAGGTAGAGTTGAATCTTGGAACAGTACTTATAAAACTTTAAATGCTCCAATTGATAAAGAAATACCTGTTGTAATTTTAGTTAATTCTTCATCTGCCTCGGCATCCGAAATTGTAAGTGGAAGTTTACAAGACTTAGATCGCGCAGTAATAATTGGAAAAGAAACCTATGGAAAAGGGTTAGTACAAACTACCAAACCTTTAAAATACAATGGTTCCATAAAAGTAACAACTGCAAAATACTACATTCCTTCTGGAAGATGTATTCAAGCTGTGGATTATGGAGATAAAGATGAATTTGGTAAAGCTAAAAAAATTCCAGATTCTTTATTTTCAACTTTTACCACATTAAACGGAAGAAAAGTTCAAGATGGACATGGAATACAACCAGATGTAGAAGTTGAACAAGATAAATATAGTTTATTAATTAAACAGTTGGTGAACGAGAGCCATTTATTTAATTTCGTAACCGATTTTTATTATCAAAACAAAACTATAGAATCTCCCGAAAAATTTAAAGTTACCGATAAAGAATTTAATGCATTTAAAGCTTATTTAAATGATAAAAAATTTGTTTACGAATCCTTAAGCGACAAAAAAATAAAGGATTTGGAAAAAATGTTAGAAGAAGAGAAATTTACAGAAGCAACAGCAAACCAATTAGAAAACTTAAAAAAAATTATTTTAGCCGAAAAAGAAAAAGCCTTTGAAAAAGATAAAGAAATGATTAAATTTTTGTTACAATCGGAAATTGTTACCAGATATTATTTTCAAAAAGGCCGAATCATAAACTCTTTAAATAGAGACCCTTATATTTTTAAAGCTAAAGAAATTTTAAACAACTCCAACGAATACAATAAAATTTTAGGTAAATAAAATGCATAAATTATTTGTTTTATTTTTAATTATCTCTCATCAAATTTGGGCACAACAACACACTATTGAAATTCAATTGGATGAAATGCCAAACGAATGGATAAAATTAGCAGTTTATAAAGGATTAAAAAATGAAATTTTAGATAGTGTACTACTTAACCAAAATGGTTTTGGAACTTTAAATTACGATGCATCTTTTAAAGGAATTGGGTATATAATTAACCAAAAAAATAAAGTATTAAGTATTGTTTTAAATCAAGAAAATGCAAAATTTAAAGGAAAAAGTATACAAGAACCCGAAAACATTATTTGTACAGAAGGTACCGAAAATAAAAATTATATTTCCTATATAAATACTTTTCCTAAATATCAACAAGCCAATATGGCTTGGGATTTTTTGAATAATTTATATGGAAAAAATACTCAAAACAAAAGCGAACAAAAAGTATTTAAACAAATTACAAAAGAGCAAAACCGAATTAAAACTTTTGAAGAAAACTTTTACAAACAACTACCAACAAATTCCTTTGTTGCTCAATACATACCTTGGTACAAACTCATTAACTCGGTTAGTTATATTGCACAAAATAAACCTCAGGAAATTCCTGCAACCCTAAACGAACTTCGAAATATTAATTTGAGTAATACTTATTTTTACAATTCGGGTTTGCTTACAAATACAATTGATATGCAAATTAGTTTAATTTTAAAACATTTTGGAAACAATCCTAGAGGTACAGCAGAATTAAAAATATCAATTGATTATATCCTTAATTCATTAATCAACGATGAAGAAAAACTTAATGCAGTAGCAGATTATTTATTCGAGAAACTAGAGCAAAAATCGTTAACTGAAAGCTCAGAATATTTGGCAACACAATTGCTTAATCAAAATTCATGTAAAATTAGCGACGACCTAACTAAACAATTGGAAATTTACCGTAAAATGAAAATCGGAAACACTGCCCCAACCATTTTGTTTAACGGGTTAACTTATAAAAACGGAAATGAAATTTCGGATGTTTTTTTAAACGCCAATTATACTGTTGTAGTTTTTGGCGCTAGTTGGTGTCAGGGTTGCAACGAAATGATGCCATTATTAATAAACGCTTACCCACGATGGCAAAAAAAAGGTGTTGAAATTATATTTATTTCATTAGATACTCAAGAAGAAGACTTTAAAGAATATGCAAAGAAACTTCCATTTACAAGTACAAATGATTTTAAAAAATGGAATGGAGAAAACGTAAGTAATTATTGTGTTTTTGCAACGCCTACAATGTTTGTTATAGACGAAAATAATAAAATCGTACTTCGTCCGTATCACCCAAAACAAATCGACGATTGGCTTAAAAAATAAAAAACTCTGGTTACTTTGCTTAAAGATAATCAGTTTAATAATTATTTAGTAACCAGAGTTTTTAGGGATAAAGAACGTCCTTATCTTAAAACTAACAATCCTAAAACAAACAAAAATCGCAAAAGTTACAATACTCAAAATTTTAAACAATTAATTTAACCTATACATGGATATTACTTTTTTCGAACATCAACAATTATTTAGAAACTGGTTGGAAAAAAATCATTTAATTAAAACGGAAATAATAGTAGGATTTTACAAAATAAAAAGTAATAAACCATCTTTAACTTGGTCGGAATCAGTAGATCAAGCACTATGTTTTGGTTGGAAAGATGGTATTAGAAGAACAATAAACAACGAAAGTTATAGTATAAGATTTACGCCACGCAAAGCAAAAAGTATTTGGAGCACGATTAATATCAAAAAAATTGAAAACTTAACAAAAGCAGGATTAATGAAACCAGAGGGATTAAAAGCTTTTGAACTAAAAGATGATAGATACACCAAAGTTTATTCTCATGAAAACTCAATTTTAGATTTATCAACAGAGTATATCAAAGAATTTAAAAAGTATCCTAAAGCATTTGAATATTTTAAAAATCAAGCTCCCTCCTATCAAAAAGTTATTATTCATTGGATAATGAGCGCAAAAAAAGAGTGCACAAAATTATCCAGATTACAAAAAGTTATTCAATCTAGTATTAATAATAAACGAATACAATAAAACAAATAACTCTAATTTAACGACGGAGAAAAAGCGTAATTGGCAAGAAAAGATTGTTTAGACTTAGAAGCCTTAAGAACAGTTTGCCAAATATTTGAAGGGTTTGCGCGCAGTAAATAAGATTGTTTCATTGGACCAACTACCCAAGATTCATTTTGCAGTTCTTCCTCCAATTGATTTTCTGCCCAACCACTATATCCAATAAAAAAACGTATTTGATTCACATTAATATCTTTAGCCAAAATTAATTTTTTAACCTCAGAAATATCACCGCCCAACCATAAGTTTTTGGTAATGGGTACACTACCTTTTATTTTTAAACCTAAATTATGAATATAGTACACAATATCCTGGTCCACAGGTCCGCCGTAATAAATATTTGAATCAAAATGAGGAAAATTATTAAAAACCTCATGAATTTTTAATTCGGTTGGTTTATTAACAATAAAACCCATAGCACCAGCAACACCATACTCGGTTAAAAAAATTACCGAACGTAAAAAAATTGGATCCAACATATATGGATTTGCCACTAAAGTTCTGCCAGATTTTAAACTATACAACTCGTCCATTTTAGCCTTCAAAAGTTATACAAATTGAAAATAATCTTGATTTCATTTGATCAATCACATTTGTAAATGGAGTACCATCGTTAATTAGCAAATTATTTAAACCAAAATTCCATTTTAATTGAGGCGTAAATTTAAAATATTCCAAAAAAAACTCACAACCAAAACCAACCATATAAGAATAATCCCATCTATTTAATCTAATTACAGATTTATCGCTTTCGGTAACATTTTTTTGCGAAACCATATCATACGCAATATCCCCACCAGCCATCACAAAAGTTCTAAAATTACCATATCTATCACTTTTGTAACGCACCTCCATTGGTAAACTTAAATAAGTGGATTCAATAATACGTACATCATTAAAAAATTTTCCTTGCTCATTTTTTAATTTATAAACAAAATCTCTTTGTCCGAAAACCAAAGAAGGAAACATAGCTCTTATATCCCAAGATTCTCCAATATGTAAATTGGTAACAACACCCAAAGTAAATCCTGGATAAGATTTTAAATTAACTCCAAAAATAGTATCACTTGCTAACAATTGATTATTTAAAGTAAGTTTGCCGCCCATATTATTTAAAGCAACATAAAATCCAAAATGAATAAAATCTTTATCAAAAGCAGGTAAATTAAGTACAACATTGCGTTGGGCTTGAATCGACTGAAAACAAAAAATAAATACAAACAGTAATTTTAGCTTATGTATAACCATTGTATTATTTTTCATTTTTATAATTGGGCAAAATTTTACTTTGCTTTCTCGGCAATATAAATAGATGCAATACCAAACGTAACTGGATAAATTTTAGTATTAGTATAACCTACTTTAGTTAAAATATTAGTAAAGTTTACCCCATCAGGAAAAGCATCTACACTTTCGGGTAAATAAGTATAAGCAGCACTATCTTTAGATATTTTTTTACCAATAGTTGGTAAAATTCGTTTAAAATAAAAATTGTACAAGTTTTTAATTGGAAAAGATTTAGGTTTAGAAAACTCCAATACTGCACAAACTCCACCTGGTTTTAAAACACGCAACATTTCGGATAAACCTTTTTCTAAATTTTCAAAATTACGCACACCAAAACCAACAGTGATGGCATCAAAACTAGCATCAGGAAAAGGTAAATTTTCCGAATCACCCAAAACCAGCTCAATACGGTCGTCCACCTTTTTTTGTTTAATTTTAGCTTTACCAACATTTAACATTCCCTCCGAAATATCTAAACCCACAACTTTTTTGGCACCAGAGTTTAAATTTTCAATTGCAAAATCCGCAGTTCCAGTAGCAATATCTAAAACATTTTGAGGTTTAAATTTTTTAACTAATCGCACTGCTTTTTTTCGCCACAAAATATCAATTCCAAGAGATAAAACATGATTTAAAAAATCGTATCTAGGCGCAATGTTGTTAAACATTGTTTTTACTTGATCTTTTTTACCAGATTCGTCTCCGTAAGGTACTACTTCTTTATTTTGCATTCTTTATTTTTTTAATGGTTGCAAAGATACAGAATTAGAAGTTATTATCGACTTAGTTTAGTTATTTTAGGAATAAATCATGGGTAATTATTTACTTTAATAGGATTGTTGTATTTTTGAAAAATAAATACAATTCAAAATATAATTATTTTTTTGCTTGATTAATAAATTTTATTGGTAAATAATAAATGAAATCCCATAATTATAAAACTTTATTTGTTTCTTCCCCAAAATCGTGGCGAGGTGGCGAGCAGCAACTGTATTACCTTTTAAGTGAATTTAGCAATCAAAATAAAAAATTTGCAATTATATGTCCTTTTAATTCGCCATTATATCAAAAATGCAAACATCATAACTGGGAAGTTTATTCCTTTAAAAAAAGAGGTTTGTTAAATACTGGCATTGCACGTAGTATAATTAAAATAGCAAAACAAAATGGTTTTGATTTACTTCACGCAAATGATTCTCATGCACATTCGGCAGTTATTTGGGCTAATAAAATGGGCTTAAAACTCCCTATTGTTTTAAGCAGAAGGGTTGATTTTCCTATTAAAAACACTTTTTTCTCATTAAAAAAATACAATTTTAAATATATAAAAGCTATAGTTTGTATATCAGAATTTGTTAAAAAAATATTAGAGCCAAGTATTAAAAATAAATCCATAATTAAAGTAGTACACGATGGGATTGATGTTGAAAAGTTTAAGTTTGTTGAAAAAAACTATGGACTTAAACAAAAATTTGCTATTCCAAATAATCATTTAATAATTGGAATGGTAGCTGCTTATGCTCCACATAAAGATTATTATACTTTTATAAATACAGCCGAAAAAGTTTTAAATGTAAACAATCAGCTTACTTTTTTTGCTATTGGCGAAGGCAGCGAAAGAACAGAAATGGAAAAAATAATTAAACAAAAAAAATTAGATAATAAGATAATATTAACGGGATTTATTGATAATATTCCAGGGGTATTAAAAGATTTAGATATTTTTGTTTTAAGTTCAAAAACCGAAGGTTTAGGGACATCTATTTTAGATGCTTTCGCTAGTAAAGTTCCAGTTGTTGCCACTAATGCCGGCGGAATTCCAGAGATGCTAATTCATCAACAAACTGGTTTAATTTCCAATGTTGGTGATGATACAGAGATGGCAAACAATATTTTAAAACTTATACAAAACAATCCACTTAAAGATAATTTAACGATAAATGCATTTGAAAAGGTGAAAGATTTTAGTTTTAAAAAAATGGCATTAGGCAATATTGAAGTTTTTGATAATGTTATGCGTTTTTAATCTATTTCATATGTGTATAATTTGTTATTTAATTGCCATATGCTATTATTCACATGGCATTATATTTTATTTGTGTTCATGAACTTGTTACGCCTTATACTCATTTGTGTTTGTGTCCAAACGGGGTCATGGCTCATTTCATATAAATTTGTTTAATTAAATCAATATAATAGTGTATTCAAATTCACCCATTTCCGGAGTAATTATTACATACAACGAGGAAAAAAATATTCAACGTTGTATTTTATCTTTACTTGATGTAGTATCCGAAATTATTGTAGTAGATTCATGTTCTACAGATAAAACAGTGGAGATAGCAAAATCTCTTGGAGCAAAGGTTGTTACACAGGAATTTTTAGGACATATTAAACAAAAAAACTTCGCTAAAAATTTAGCAAATAATTCGTGGGTTTTATCTTTGGATGCGGATGAATGTTTAAGTAATGATTTAAAAGTAAACTTAATTCAATTAATCCCAAATTTAGATTCTAGCAAGGCTTATAGCTTTAACAGATTTACAAATTATTGCGGTTATTGGGTAAAATATTGTGGATGGTATCCAGATATTAAAGTTAGGTTATTTCCAAAAAATAAAGGTAATTGGGGTGGTGAAAATCCTCATGATATACTTTTGCCGAATGTGGATTTAAGTATTAAACATATTAAGGGCGATATTTTACATTATAGCTTTTACACAAAACAACAACATATCCAACAAATTCAAAAATTTAGCGATTTAAGTGCTCAAGCTTATTTCGAAAATGGAAAAAAAGCGCCAATTTATAAAATCGTATTTAGTCCGATTATAAAATTTATAAAAAGTTATTTTATTCAATTAGGTTTTTTAGATGGGAAAATTGGTTGGCAAATTTGCACCAAATCTTCTTATGCTACCTATCTAAAATATAAATCTTTACGCGATTTGTGGAAAAGTAAAATTTCTTAAAACGGAAAGAAAACCGGGATTAATAAGGTTGCTAAAATCCAAAATAAGATATTTAATCCTGTTCCTACTTTTACAAAATCCATAAACTTGTAGTTTCCTGCTACATAAACCATGGTGTTGGCATGGTAGCCAATGGGGGTCATAAAACTTGCAGAAGCAGATAACATTATCGCCATTACAAATGGTGTTGGATTTATACCCAAACTGGTTGCAGAGGCAATTGCAATTGGTGTTAAAAGCGCTGCTGCAGCGTGGTTACTCATGATTTCTGTTAATAAAGAAGTAACCAAATACAATCCAGATAAAACAGCAACATAACCCCACTCACCTAAATAACCTAAAATTCCGTTAGCCAAAAATTGATCTAAACCAGAATTTTGCATAGCTTTTCCTAAGCTCAAGGAACCTACCAATAAAAATATAATTTTCCAACTAATAGCTTCATACGCTTCTTTCATACTTATTATTTTAGCCAATACCAAAATGGAAACACCAGCAATAGATGCAATCATTATATCCATAATATCCAAACTACTTAAAACAATAATGGATATTAAAACACCAAAAACAAGTAACGATTTAGGCTTATCAAATTCTAAAATTGGGTTTTCGGACAAAACAACAAAAGGTAAACTTTGTTTGCTTTCCATCTTTTTTAATTCCTCTACAAAATGATTTTTTACCTCAACCAACAATACGTCGCCATTTTTTAAAGGAACATTGTATAAATTGCTTACCAAATCTGGACGATTTTTTAAAGCAATTGGTGTTGCACGATATTTTCTTCTAAAATCAATTTCTTTTAAAGTTTTTCCTTCAATATCTGTATCAGCAGTAATTACAATTTCGATTAATGTTGAATGAGTAGAAGCAAAATCATCTCCCCCAACCTTTACAGCAGGAGTTTCCTTAATTTTAATACGATTTTTTAAAACTTTCATTTTTTCAACATCACAGCGCACTTTTAAAATATCTCCTGCTTGTAAAATAAAATCGCCCGATGGTAAATTAAAAGAACTTTCGCCACGTGTAATTTCCATAATATCCATCTCTAATTCCTTTACCAATGCAGATTCCATTATGGGTTTACCAACCGATGAAGCATCTTTTAACAACTCAATCTCTGTTACATAAGCACGTAAATTAAGTTCATTATTTTTTTCGGTTTTACGATCAGGTAACAATCTAATACCTATAAAAGACATATAAGCAATTCCTGCTAAAGCGAAAATTGAACCTATAACTACAAAATCAAAAATCTGAATTTCGGCAAATCCATATTTTTCAACAATTCCCGAAATTAAAATATTTGTTGAAGTTCCTATTAAAGTACAACCTCCTCCAAAAATAGATGCAAACGACAAAGGAATTAGCATTTTTGTAGGACTTTGTCCTGATGAATGAGCAATTTGAATTAAAACTGGAATAAAAATGGCAACTATTGGTGTATTATTGATAAATGCCGACATGATTGCGATTAAAACCATCATTAACGCCATGCCAATATGAAAATTATATTTAAAGATATGAGAAACCCGATGTGCCATATATTGTAAAGCTCCTGTTTTTAAAACGGTGGCACTTAAAATAAACATAAAGGCAGTGGTTATAGTTGCCTTATTACTAAATCCATCAATACTTTCTTGTGGTGTATTTACTCCAAACACAACCAATAAAACAATTATCAACAAAGACACTAAGTCTATCGAAATCAACTCTGTAGCAAACAAAATAATTGCCACACCAATAATAATTAAAGTAATAATCGCAGGAAATAACACAGTATATTTTTTATAAAAGCATACCAAATATATAGACTAATATCGGTATTCCAAAAGATATGAGAAAAAATTATTTATTTTTTTCCATATCCACTATGTTTGCAACGGTTGATTGTTTAAGCAACTCCAAAGTATTCATTCGTACTTTTAAAAAAGCATCTCTAATTCCGCAGTGTTCTTCATCCACACAATCCTCGCATTTTTCGTAATAATTTAAACTTACACAAGGTAATAAAGCAATTGGCCCATCAAACAAACGTAAAATTTCAGCTAAATTAATATCTTCGGCACTTTTGAGTAAATAATATCCACCACCCTTTCCTTTTTTACTTGATAAAATTCCAGCTCTACGCAAATCCAATAAAATAGCCTCTAAAAATTTTTGAGGAATTTTACGTTCTTTAGAAATCTCACTTATCAACACAGGATTACGATGTTCTAAACCCGCTAAATACACAACTGCACTAATGGCATACTTGGTTTTTTTGGATATCATATTACACCTAAATTATTTAATCGATTAATCACAAAACTAAAGATAACATTTTAACTTAAAAAACAAAAAATAAATTACCAAATTAATGTTTACTCACTTACTACTTGAATAAAACCATTAGCTTTATAATCGTTTATGGAAATTACATAAAAATAAGTACCAGTTGCTAGTTTTTGATTG
>JBEEPA010000031.1:0-2662 GCA_041191385.1 Bacteroidota bacterium
AGGTTTGTCGATATTTTGATTAAAATAAATTGAATATTTTGTTTTTGATTTTAAAAATTCATCAATCAAAACAAAAAAATAATAAAAAAAGAAAGTTCTTTGATTAAATTATAAAGAGGGATACAGTTTAAAAAACACCCACTCCGCTCTAACGAGCACCTCGCCCAGAGGGTCGAGGAGTTAGCGGTTTGCTATCGCAAGTTTTGTTTATTTACAGCTAGCACATCTGTTTTCTTTGTTAGTTTTTAATCTGTTGGTTTTAGCTAATGTAATTTCAGCTTTGGTATAAAGTGGCGGAAGTTCTGCTTTGGATTGTACTAAAAATACTTGATTGGGAGTGTAACCGTTGTGTACATCGAGTGGTTTGTTGTTGTATTCATCATGCGAATTTAAACGATTTAACAACAAAAATTAATATATCTCATTATTTTAGATTGTTTCAAGTAACCAGTTAAATACATTTAAGTGTTTTACACCACTTCTATTTTGAGTAAAACCATCGGTGGTGAGTAAAAATTTAGGATAATTATCCTTTATTTTTTCTAATGCGCCAAATTCACGTTCAATCGTATTCTCATTGTTCATTTGCCATGCCACTTGATAATATTCGATATCGCCTGTTTTGGTTTTACATACAAAATCAACTTCACTGTTTCGGCTAGTTCCAGTCCATATTTTATTTCCTCTACGCAAAAGTTCCAGATAAACAACATTTTCTAAAATATGCCCTCTATCGGTAGTTGGTTCTTTGCCAACAAAAAAATTTAATAAACCCAAATCTACTAAATAATATTTTTCGAGTGTTGCCAATTGTTGTTTTCCCTTTAAATCAAAACGATTTACTTTATAAAACACAAAACTTGCTGTTAAATGCTCTAAATATTTTTCAACAGTGTGATGATGTACACTTTGTCCATCTTGTTTTAAAGTAGTAGATATATTATTTGGAGAAAGAGCATTGCCTATATTAGATGCTGTAAATTTTATGATATTTTCAAAAGCTCGTTTATCCTTTATTTGATATCGTTGTGTGATATCTTTTTCTACAATTGTATTGTAAATAGCGGTTAAATATTCATGGATTTTATCATAACCTTCTTCCCGTAATTCAATTCCTTTGGGTAAAGAAGTTTCGTTTATGTAATCAAAAAATAAAGGTTCGTAATTTAAATATTTGTTTTGAGTATCAATGTTTCTGGCGGTTAAATATTCCTTAAAAGAAAAAGGTAAAATCGAAATTTCGATAAATCTACCACTTAGTAAAGTAGCTAATTCTCCAGATAATAAAAATGCATTGGAACCAGTCACATAAACATCAACATTTTCGGATGCAAAAAGCCCGTCTATTAATTTCTCAAAAAATGGAATATTCTGAACCTCGTCTAAAAAAACATAGTTAGGCTTATTTATCTTAAGTTTCTTTTTGATATCGAAGTATATTGTGTCCCAACTTTTATTTACGAAATTTTCGGGTAATTCAAAATTATAAAATTGAATTTGCGATTTTCCTATACCAAGTTTAATTAATTTTTCGCGATAAATTTCTAACAGTGTAGATTTACCAGATCTTCGTAAACCGCTAACCACTTTTATAAGTCCTTTATCTTTGTAGGATAAAAGTTTATCAATATATTCCTTTCTGTAGGTGTGTTTTTCCATGAAACAAAGATACAATTAAATTATCGAAACTTGCAAAAATATAAAGTTTCGATATTTAAAGCCTTGGATTATACTCCCAAAAGAAACGTAAAGGATTAGGTTCGATATATTTATCCTGAACGGATGTAGTAGCTTTGGATAAAATGGTTTAAAAAATTAGGATTAAAATTTTAACACAAAAAATAAATTATATAATTCATATGTGTATAATTTGTTTTTTTATTGCCATATGCTATTATTCACGTAGCATTTATTTTTAACTGTGTTGATGAACAATCTTTCGCCTTATACTCATTTGTGTTTGTATCCAAACGAGTATTAGAAGATCCTAATCCATCTTTAGTTGTAGAAGGAAGCTCTACTTATTTTGCTGGTAAAGCAACATGGTACAATATTTCTTTGGAAAGAGAAGGTATCGGACTTTTAAAAGCACCAGATGCAATTACTGTAAATGGAACAATTTTAGAATTTCAACTAGATTTAAATATGAAAAAAGGTAGTTTAAATTTAAGTTTAATGGATGGTTTTTATCCATTAGTAACTCATAATGGAAAAACCCTTGGAGTTTCATTTGAAGTTAGTGTTAAAAATGTTAATGCTAAAATGTATATGATGAACGGAAGTGCTTATGGATATGGAACTTCAAAAGGGCATATTGATGCTAGAGTAAAAATTCACCAATCAATAAGTGAAGATGCTAGTAGAAATTATTATGAATCGATAATGAAGAAAGAAGCTGAAAATCAATTACGTAAAAAATATTTAGGATGGTAAGGTGTTTTATATTAATAGTTTTGTTTTTAATAAGTTGTAGTAACAATAATAATACTTTAAATGATTCTAAAAGAATTAAATTATCTGCGGATGATTTAGTTTTAATATCTGATTATAGTTCACATGAAAAAAAGATAATAGAATTATCTGTAAAATGTATTAATGAGAACTTATCTAATCCATTTGTTGAAGATTATTTTAGATTAATCAAAGATACAACCCTTGTAAA
>JBEEPA010000032.1:0-4215 GCA_041191385.1 Bacteroidota bacterium
TCGTATTCAAAAGGTAATATGGTAATTAAACTATCACTTTGGTCATCAGTTTTTCCCAATATACCCCATTTATTATTTTGTTGTACAACAAAAAATCTTTGATAATCTAACCAATGGCGAAAATCATTGCTTAACTCAAAATTTAAGCTATCGTATTCGGGCAACAAAATCACATTTTGATTATAATCTAACAATCCCCATTTGTTATTCATTTTTACAGCCAATATATCTTCTTTACTAAAAAATGGTTGGTTATGTAAATTAGTTATAATTGCATCGTACATTACAGGTACAATTGTGTCATATATACTTTCTTCCCAAGAAGCAGCTTCGTTTAATATTACGCCATATTTATCGTTTATTTGGATAATTTGCGGACTTGGATTATTCTCCTCGTAAACGGATGAAATCTCCATTCTTTCAATTTTATTAACTTCTTCAAAAGTTAGTAAATTTCCTTTTAAGTTATAATAATTTGTTTTTGAGCTGTTTGTGCAATAAAAAACCTTGTTGTTTAAGTTAAATTGTATTTTAGTATAAGCAAAAGGAATTAAATTTTTAGGTTTACCTCCAATTAATTTTATAACGCCAAACTGATTGTTTTTTGAAACAATATAGGCATTTTCCTTAACATCATCTGGAGCCCAAACGCTATCTAAATGAACATCAGGTAAAATGTGAATACCCATACAATGATCACCATAATAAACCTCATAAATTCTAAAACATTTATCGTATTCTGTAGTTATAATTTCTTTACCATTTTTATCAACATAACCATACTTACCATTCTTTTTAACTTTTACCAAGTTATCCTCCGAAAAAATATCCACTTCATCATACATGCAAGCAATAACTATTTTACCGTTAGTATCAGCCAAACCCCATTTTCCTTTATCATAATAAGGGATTAACTGGCTAAATAAACTATTAGAAATGGAAATAATAAGTAATAAAATGAAGTGTTTGAATTGCATAAGTAAGATTTTGGGCTAAGGTAAAATTAATTTTTTTATTAAGTGCCCAATATGATTATTTGATTTAAATTTCATTGCCTATTTATTAATTAAAAGGGGAATTGATTAAAATTCTTATAATTCAATACAATAAAAACGGAAAAACAAAAATGCCCCTAATAGTTTGATACTTATTGGGGCATGTTTATAAACTAACGAAGAGCTTTATTTTGTTGTGTATATTTTTAATCGGATAAAATATTATTCTTTTTGTCCAGCTTTAATAGGATTGCCTAAACTGTTATTATAGGCATATTCAATAATTCGTAATGTATCATTATGTTGACTACAATAAATTTTTATCCAACCAAATTTGTAATTATTATTTATTAAAAATCTAATTCCAAGATATTTCTCACCTTTACCCTGAAATTGTCCTGCATTCATGAAAGTACCTAAAACACCAGTTTTGTTTGTCCAATTTCCATACTTATCTATTTGATCATTTAAATCTAAAGCGTCTGGGTATCCATAAGTAGAATTATCAAGTATCTCTACAGATTTTGGAATTACCCTAGCAGCTAATGTATCAAAAGATTTAGGTAAACCATTTGGATTGTATTTGTTAAGGTCAATAATTTCAAAACCAATATCATATCTGTTGTCAGTATCTAAATTAACTCCCTTATAACCTGTAGAAATAAACTCTGCATTAATTTGGCCATTTAAAATACTATCAATACGATTAGATATTTCATCATCGCTTTCTTTTAATGTTTGAACATCCCTAATTAGAACAAATTGTTTGTTAACAGAACGATAGATTATACTATCATTCTCCGAAATAGAATCTTTTTTTACACAACTAAAAAATCCTATACTAAGTGCGCATAATAATAAAGGTGCTTTACTTAAATAATTCATATTGATTTTGTTTTAAATAATTTATTTATTCAAAAACGAATAAAGCCATATGATATTATACTAAGAGTTGTTGCTTTGTTACCTAATATTAAGATATTTTGGTTGTTTTTTAAATGAAGAACGTGCCTGAGTAATTAAAATCTTAAATTAAGGTAATTCAAACTTTAACTTCTCAATTAAATCCTTAAAATATTCAGGACTCCAAATTTTTAAATCATCGGCGTTAGGAATAAATCTAACAACATCATCTTTAATATTGCTAAAGGAAACGGTATTTATTTTTTGAATTAACAGCTCCATAATTTCTTCTTTTGTAATACTTTCTTTGTGCCAATCGTTTGTATCTTTGGCTCTGGTTAAAAAATGATTAATATCCAATGGAATTCCTTTTTTAATATACCATTCTAAATCGTACCAATCCCTTCCTTTTACTCTGTTTTTCCACTTTCTAAATAGTAATGCGTGCATTTTACCGGCAAATAAATTGGGTTTGCTAAAGCATTTTACATAAAATGAAAACGGTTGTATTAATAATTTTTCTTCCGTTATAAAATTTAAGGACGGATTTTTGTCAACTTCTATTTTAATTTTTATAGATTTATTAGAGCGTACACCAATTCCTTCAATTATTTCTTCCAACACAATTTCTTTCCAAATTGTTTCGGTTTTTAAAAAGGCGGAATCTATATAAGTTTGTTGAGCTTTTTTCTTTTCGTGTATGCTCACTTTTATTCCTACCGAGTTAAATTCGTTTAAAATAGATTCAAAATAAGGTTCGATGGAAAAATTTGTATTGGGTTGAAGTAAGGAAAAATCTAAATCTTCCGAATATCTATCCAAACCATAAAAAATACGTAATGCAGTGCCTCCGTAAAAAGCAGCTTTTTCAAAAAAATCTGTTCTCGATAAAGCTGCCAAGGTAATTTCTTGCATTATTTCTCGCAATGCAGATAAAATATCCTCTTCGTTTTGAGGTTTATATTTCTCTATCCATTCTTTAATCATAATTCTATCAGTGTTTTAACTAACATCTTTAAACTTTCTTTTTTAGGCGCATTATTTATCCATAAATCTATGGTTTTTGTGTCCAATGTTCTCAATATTTCATGATTCATTCTCAAATCTTCTAATAAAAAATCTCGTGTTTGTTTAACGCTTCTAAGGTTAACATTGGATGTTAATATAATTTTATCGCACAGCGCTTTTTCGGGTGAAGCAATTAACATACTTTGTTTTGCCGAATGTATAATATTTTTTATTCCATACGAATAATAGGGAGTTTTTAATTGCATAAAGCTAAAACGCCCTACAGGTGTTATATAGGTTTTGGATGGTTTCATTGTTACCGAGCTAATTTCATACACACGTTCGGGAATCATGTTCCAATATGCCAAAGCCGATTCTAAGGATACGTAACTAGGCCCTCGTAAATGATTTGCAATTAAAAAAGGTTCTGGGGTGGGTAGTTCGGTTTCTGGCCCAGCTATATATAAACCTCTTTTTATAGCAACTAATTCCTTGTTTTTAATTAACTCACTAATTTTATCATTAGGGCGTTGATAATCAGCCAGTAATTCCAAAATTACATGTCTGGTTATTGGTGCTTCCGAATATTCTTTTAATCTTTTTCTAAAGTTCAAAATGTAAATATTTTAATTATTAATCGGATTTTAACCGATTAATAATCTCAAATATAACAACAAATTGTAAATTAATAAAATATCAATCGGAATTTTTCCGATTAAAGTTTAATTATTTCTCAATCTATTAAGCCCTTCAAAACTTTGAAATCTAAAATTTTTTAAGGTATTTTTTAAGGGGAAAACTTTGAAAAAGTTAGATAATTTGGGGATATTTATCCCTCATTAGTCGCAATTGTCCCACTAGTCCCTTTCTTCTTACTTATTAAACTTAAGCTTAAGTAAAGTTTGTGATTTAACTAATTTATTAAGTATTATATTTAATGGAATCACCTTTTGTTTAACCTATACCAAAACCTAAAAAACAGCAATTGGTTTTTTAGAGTTTCCATGTCGCATACTAAGTGGTGGCGTTGCCATTGTGAAAGGGTAAAATTTGGGTAGTGTTTTTCGTTTTTTTGGAGTTGATGTAGGCAAACTTGGGTGCGGGCGATGGCTACGTGGATAAGGGCTAAAAATAAGGATTGTCCCTTGGGACTAAAATTAGATTGTTGCACTAATTTTTTGAGCTGTACTGTTTTATCGTTTAAAATCTGCTGGATTTGTTGTGTGTTTTTTACTTTGTGTACCACTGTGGTGATACCTTCTTGGATGTCCTTGTGCACATCAAAAATATCGTTGCACAGCTGAAAAAT
>JBEEPA010000033.1:0-4567 GCA_041191385.1 Bacteroidota bacterium
GCTAAATCGGCTTTTATTGCCAATTCGTTGTACCAAGCCGAAAAATCTTCGTTTCTTTTAGGGAAATTCTTTGCCATTATAGTTTTATATTTAATTTTGGAAAGTTACGAAGTTAATAAAATTCGTTTGTAGTTTTAAATAACCTTTACATAGTTGTTCATGAAATTTTTAAACATATTATTTTTAGTTGTTTACAGCGGTTTTGTTTTGGCTCAAATTGAGGAACAAAAACCTGTAACCAATTTTATGGATTTAGATGCCTCTGGAAAAATATCTTTAGTAGTTAAAACGTTCGATCAAAACATCCAATGCGAAAATTTAGCTGTTTCTAAGGGTGAATTTCAATTGTGTACTAAAGAAATTTTACCAGTTTATCATTTTTACATCAGTAGAGATTGTACTGCTGGTAATTGGTTTCATGATATCACTAGGTTGTATGATTATTTTCCTTCGAATAAAATTACCAAAGAAAATCGTTTAATGGATTGGATTGAAACAAACTTAACTAAATCCGAAAAATATAGTGAGGTTTTTAAATCCGAAAGAATTTTAGGTTCTGGTGTAGAATACAAACATTCGGAAGGAAGAAAACACAATATTAAATTTATTTTAGCCAACGATTCGTTACCAATATATGAGGATGAAAATAAATATCAATTGAATTACAATTGGGATGAAATTATTAAAGGAAAATATGCTGCTTATTTCACTACTGGCAGAAAATACCAAGTGCACAATTACGAAATCAAACGAAATATTTTTAGAAATAAAAAAATCATGACTAAAGGCGAAGAATATTTAATGGATATTTTAGCAACAGGAAAAATTGAACAATTTTATATAAATGGTGCTAAACAAAAAATTGTTGAATATAAAGATGTTATTCAGTTGAATAAAAAGGAAAAATGGGATAACTTCGAGGTAAAATCTAAAAGAAAAGCTACTGTAACAGAGTATCATCCAAACAAAAAACTAAAGGCTAAAGGGGAATATTTGGAAGGGGTTAAAAATGGAAAATGGGATTATTTTTATGATACTGGAAAAATAAAAGAAAAAATTAGCTATCACAACGGAACGCCTGTGGGGGAATACAAAGTTTTTTCGGAAAAAGGAACAGTTATCGAAAAAGGAAAATACGAAGAGGGTGTTAGGATAAATAAATAATTTTTTGCTTTAAATAAATATAGTATGTTGGATAAGGATTTATTAGAATATTTAAATGCAAAAGCAAATGAATATGAAGAAAGAAATTTTATCGAAAACGACCCTATTGTAATTCCGCATCAATTTAATTTAAAGGAAGACATTGAAATTGCTGGCTTTTTAACAGCTATGATTGCTTGGGGTAACCGCAAAAGCATTATTAAAAGCGCCCAAAATATGATGCAAATTATGGGCGATTCACCTTATGAATTTGTGATAAATTTTAGTAGGGAAAACATTACAATTTTACCCAATTCGCTGCATCGCACTTTTTTAAAAGATGATTTTATTTGTGTGGTAGAATGTTTGCAAAATTCCTATCTAAACCTTGGCGGTTTAGAAAAGTTAATGAGCAACTGTATTATTAATAATGGAATGGAAAAAGGTTTAAGCGACTTTAAAAAATTGTTTTTTGCCAATCATCCTTCCAAAAGGAGTTTTAAACATCTACCCGACCCTTTAAGCGGAAGCGCTGCAAAAAGAATGGTGATGTTTTTAAGATGGATGTGCCGACAATCTAATAAAAATGTGGATTTAGGAATTTGGAAAAGTATTTCCCCTAAATTATTGCACATTCCTTTAGATGTTCACACCGGAAATATCGCTCGTAAATTACAAATCATTTCCCGCAAACAAAACGATTGGAAAACTGTGGAAGAATTGCAAAAAATCGCCATACAAGTTTTCCCAAACGATCCCTCAAAACTAGATTTTGCCCTTTTTGGAATTGGGGTGTATAAGGTTTTGGATTGATGTTTTTTTATTCCTCTTTTTGATAAACTAGCCAAAAGACTATCAAAAAATATTCTTCACTTAAAAAGAATCTAGCTAAACTTATTGAAAAACATGAAGATAACCCAAAACTTGGAGAAGATATTGGAAACATTTTTTGTAAAATTTGGTTAGCAATCACTTCCAAAGGAAAATCTGGTGGTGTTAGGGTTATTACTTACTTAAAAATTAATAACGCAACTGTTTACCTTTCATCCATTTACGATAAATCTGAAAAAATACCATTACAAACAAAGAACTTGAACTAATTTTTAAATCAATTGACTTATAAGTTACAATTTTTAACTATCATTTTTTAATTTTTATAACATAAATGAAGATCTGTCCCTCATAGTTTAAAACCCTACTTAAAAACCACAAAAAAACGCTCAAAAATAGCATTTTTTGATATACTTAAACAACACCCTAAACCCTTTTAAAACAAGCCTTTTAGATTGGTTTTTATATAAGTATTGTCCCAGTTTAATTCATTGTCCCGGTTTAATTCCGGTTTAATTTTAATTTAAAAGAAAAAAGTTTAAAAGTTCTAAACCTCAAAAACACCTTTTAAAACAAGCCTTTTACAATGATTTTTAAATGAGAACTATCCCGATTTAAAGATTTAATTATAATTACATAAGAAATTAGGTGTTCCCCCCCTAGTTTGATTTAAACTATAACTTTTCATATATTTGTATAACAATTAAATTTTAATCCTTAGTTACGATATAATTTAAGTTTAAGGATTTTTTACTAAAAATTTAGCCACACTTTAATTCTAAATATTATGATTGCTATACACCCTCAATACATTAACGATAACAACGGAAAAAAAATGGTTGTTTTGCTTAAAAAAGAATTTGATACACTTATGGAGTTACTTGATGACATTGAAGATGTGGAAATTTACGACCAAGCTAAAAAAGAAGACAAGGGTAAAAGAATTGAACTTAATAACTACCTAAAAAAAAGAAAAGATAAAAATGCCTAAGTTCACTATTCTTTTAACAAAAAAAGCAGAAAAACAAATTGATAAATTAAAGGATAATATTGCTATTCCTATACTAGAAGCTATTACCCAACTGGAAAACAATCCGAGACCTACTGGATGTAAAAAACTTAAAGGTAGAGACGCTTACAGGATCAAAATTGGTAACTACAGAGTTATTTACGAAATATTTGATAATGAACTATTAATCGAAGTGATTGCTCTGGGACACCGAAAAGATATTTATAAATAACAGATGTGCTAGTTGTAAATAAACAAAACTTGCGATAGCAAACCGCTAACTCCTCGACCCTCTGGGCGAGGTGCTCGTTAGAGCGGAGTGGGTGTTTTTTAAACCGTATCCCTCTTTATAATTTAATCAAAGAACTTTCTTTTTTTTATTCTTTTTTTGTTTTGATTGATAAATTTTTAAAATCAAAAACAAAATATTCAATTTATTTTAATCAAAATATCGACAAACCTCCAAAACACCAACCTTTACTAAGTATTCCATATATATGGACTACTTTTTGGAATTCTCTTGGAAAGCGTGCAGGTCAATCTACAATTTAATATTATATATATTTGATTTAAAATTAATTAGTTATAAAATATTTATTGCAAAAAATAAATATTTAAGCTATATTTGTTTAACAATAAAATTATCTAAGATGGAAAATCATAAAAACAAATCTATTCATTTACCTGTTTTAGTAGAAACAGACGAGGACGGTATGTATATCGTAAGCTGTCCTGTTTTTAAAGGTTGTCATTCCTATGGTAATACAATTGAGGATGCCATCGAAAACATCAAAGAAGTTATTGAAATGTGTTTAGAAGAAGAGAAACCTCAAAATTTTAATAGGTTTATTGGTTTTCGTGAACTGGAAGTATTAGTAGCATAATGGCAGGATTACCAGTAATTTCAGGAAAAGATTTAGTTAAAGTACTAGAAAAAATAGGATTTGCTGTTGTTAGAGTTAAAGGTTCTCATCACAGACTTAAACATTCTGACGGTAGAGTTACTACCGTACCCTTGCATAAAAACGAAGATTTACCAAGAGGACTTCTACGTAAAATCATTAGAGAAGATTTAAAATTAGAAATTGAAGAGTTTGAGAAATTAACTAAGCTTAAGTAAATATTTACATTTTTTTTGAGTACGATTTATAACTTTTATCAATTAATTTTTAATAATTACAGATGAAATTAAGCATCTGTCCATACTAGTTATTCATTACTATTATTAAATTTTTGTGTTAAAATTTTAGTTCTATTTCTTAACTTTTTTACCCTTTTTACATCAACCTCCTAAAAACCTTTATTTACCTATAGGTTCGATATATCGAACCTAATTCTTTACGTTTCTTTTACGATTCGCCCCTCTTTTTCCATAAACCTCCTACAATCCTTTATTTACCTATAAGTTCGATATATCGAACCTATTTCTTTGGGTTTCTTTTACGATTAGCCGCTAAATCTCTTCCCTCTTTATAATTTAATCAAAGAACTTTCTTTTTTTATTATTTTTTTGTTTTGATTGATGAATTTTTAAAATCAAAAACAAAATATTCAATTTATTTTAATCAAAATATCGACAAACCT
>JBEEPA010000034.1:0-2945 GCA_041191385.1 Bacteroidota bacterium
ATTACACCTTAATTTCAAGTTTATGAATAATGTGGGTTAAACGAATTGAAGTACCCCAATCTTTAAATAAACTATGTTCCATTATTTCAATAATTTCAAAATCTTTTCTTAATATTTCTGAAACTATTTTACGCTCAATATCTGACAAAATAATCTTAGGTTTATTTTTAACTTTATTACGATAGGTGATTATATGATTTTTAACAAATGCCTCTTTTAATTTTTTAGAATAATGTCTTAAATAATCTTGTTTAGTTTTATGTTTTTTAGAATTGAAATTTTAAAAATGGAAAAACTTATCAAACGCGCTTAATTCCGACCTAAAATCAAGATAAACAACCTTTTTTTCAATTGGAGAAAATCTCTTTTTGTTTACCATACCATATCCAGTTACAGGTTTTGCTGTTTCCCAATAATCTGGATTTCCTTCTCTATGTATTCTTTGTTTGATAACTTCGCTAATTACATCGTTATTTTTAAAGCCATATATAAAACAATTTCTATTTTTATCGAATTCTTGAATAGGATCTAATTGAGTAGTAAACCAATAATCACCAAGACTATAGCCATTAGGGCAACCATATAACGATTGTAAAGTTGAACTTTTACCTCCACCATTTTTACCAACAAGAAATGTAATTGGAAAGTCAAATGTTATTTTTGAATTATTTTCTAAATTTCTAAAAAATGGATATCTAATATGTTCAATATATTTTCTATGAACACCCATAGCTCTTAACTTTTGAAGAAGCTCTATTTTTTTTAATTTTTCTTCTATCATTTAAATCGGATTTGCAAGTTTAGTTTAAAGAACAATTCCCCATTTTTTTCATAAATTTCCCCAAAACCATGTCGAGTACTACTTGCTGTATCTAGTTTTGTATTAGTTACTAAATAATTTTCAAATTCGTTTTTGTTATAAATATGATAGCATAAAATTTCCCCATCCGCTTTTATAATTAAATAGCCGCCAGTTGCGTCATAATCACCTGTCCAAACTTTAGAAGGCATCATCCCTAAGGCTATATCAGTTAAAAATCTTTTAATTTTATAACTGTAGAACATGTGTTTATTACTTGTATCAAAATTTAAGGGATTTTCCTCTTCAATTATTTTTAATAAATCCACAAGGGAAGAATAATTTGAAGAAGTAAATTGCAAAAGTACTGATGCTAATATTTGAGGCAATAAACTATCAATCAAAATAAGATTGTTGCTAAAAATCTGTTTTTGAGGTTTTACAAAAGATAATATAGCATTTCTCTCATAAATTGCTTTAACTCTACTTTTTATATCTCTTGATAATTTTTCACCTCGTTTTAAGTAAAGGGAGTTTATATATTCAATATCTTGTTTAGTAAGAGTGTTATTTTCTATTTTATAAACAAAATTTGTTGTCTCTCCTGCATTTAATAGGGTGGAAGGATTACCTAACTGTGATTTTATACTAAAGCCTAATGATGGCTCCTGACCAGTTCTTTCATCATAAACAACAATTGTAATATCTGTTTTCGCTGAAGAATTAGCTTTTATAGAAAGGCAATTAACACTTTGCATAAAGTCTTCAATTTCAGGTATTGAAAACGTTCCTGAATTACTTTTGATTTCTGTTAATAAGATTTTTGCTTTTTCTTGGAATTTTGAAATCGGAATACGAAACATTTCTTCGTTGCCAGAAATTACAACAATATCGTCCTCAAAAGAATATTCATAATTTCCATTAACTTCATTTCTAAGTATTTTTAAAATAGGATACACAACATTTTCAAGTTTTTTAATTTCGTTATCTCCTGGGTGTAATTTTTTATCGCCTAAAAGCTTAAACAATGCATAAATTTCACTCCATTCACCCTTATTACCAGTTAACATAATCTTATAATATTTTTTTTAATAATTGTGTTGCCATTGCCTTAATTGCTGGAACTGCTACTGAATTGCCAAATTGTTTATAAGCTGATGCATCAGCTACAGGAATGATAAAATTATCAGGAAAACCTTGCAATCTTGCCCATTCTCTAGGAGTCATTTTACGTATCCCTAATCGATTTACTTGTCCTTTTATATGAGTTACAGGGGTATAATCCTCCAATCTATCATCGTATACCAAATTTCTTTCTCTTCCCATTCCACCACATACAACTGCATTTGCGATTCCTTCATCTGGAATTATTTCATACCCAAAACCATTTCCTTTTTCAGCGTGTCTATTTTTATGATTAATAAGTGTATTTAGATATGTTTCCGATAAGTAATACTTTACAGAAACTGTATCTTCCTCCTTTATATCACTAAAACTTATATTTTGATATGTAGGTTTAGGATATTCAAAACTATCTATTTCTAAATCCGAGCGAAAACCAACAATAAAAACTCTTTCTCTATTTTGAGGAACGCCAAAATCTTTCGCATTTAATACTTTTGGATCTGGAACATAATATCCTAAATCATTTCTTAAAACATTTAAAATAGTTTCTAAAGTTTTACCTTTATCATGACTAAATAAACCTTTAACGTTTTCTAGAAAAAATGCTTTCGGATTTCTTTTTTTAATTATTTGTGCAACATCAAAAAATAAAGTTCCTCTTGTATCCTCAAAACCACCTCTTTTACCTGCTATAGAAAAAGCCTGACATGGAAATCCAGCACATAAAACATCAAAATCGTTAGGTATAAAATTTTTAGTTGATTCTTTAGTAATATCGCCAAAAGGAATATCGCCAAAATTTGCTTCGTAAGTTTTTTTAGCTTGTTCATCCCATTCACTCGTAAAAACACATTTTCCTCCTAAACTTTGCATTGCTAATCTAAATCCTCCAATCCCTGCAAATAAGTCAATAAATTTAAATTTTGGATTTTTTGGCTCTGGAAAAGGTATATCTTGCTTAAAATCAAAAAGTAATTGTTGCAAAGCTTTTTCAGCTACAATATCAGATATTTCTTCTTGT
>JBEEPA010000035.1:0-8123 GCA_041191385.1 Bacteroidota bacterium
TCAATTTTTAGGGCATAATACAATTTATGTAGTTTATTTTTTAAACAGATAGTAATTTAATTTCCTTTAAACAGCCTCTTTTAGTGCCTTTTTGAATGTAAAAGCTGGCTTTTGCTTTAAAAGTTATGGATTCACCAATTTTTTGAAAAGTATGATTTTTAAAAAAGTGTAATGGTAAATTAAAGTGTGTTGCTATTAATTTATCCTCATGATATAGTTGCGAAAAGGTAATCCATTTGTCGTTTTGAGCCAAATATCTGGCAGTAAAAACAAAAAATTCATTGGGCTGTTGTATGGCCCAATGAATGAGTTGTTCTCTATTTTTTGAAACTCGCATAGAATTATTTAGGAACGTGGCGCTCTATAAAAGCAGTTGAAGCTTGATTCCATTGGTTAATAAACTGTGCGCGTTTTTCGCTCATTACATTTACTCTTTTGTTAAATTCTTGAGATTTCACATTAATTTCATTTACTCTTTTGTTGTATAAATCTACATCCGCTTGAGTTCTATTTGTATTTGCGTTCAAATCAGTTGCAAACTTATCAAATTCTTCCATTTCTTTTAAAAAGCTATAAATAAAAGGGAAATCTTTTTCGGTTTCTTCCACATTAAATACAAATGCATTTTTTGTTAAAGTTATTAAGCTACCATCTGTTTTAAAATGAGGGAAATTTTTTAAAGTAACTAAGCCATCTTCTACCAAATTATTTAAATTATCGGTTTCTTTTTTAACAGCCAAATGATCCTTTTTTTCAATCAACTCGATAATTTTTACTTCTAAAATATTTGCTTTAAAAAACAACATATACATATTATTATAGTATTGGTAAACTTCATTTGCTAAAGACAATTTTCTGGAAATTTCGGTATGTTCTTCAATTAAGTTTGATTTTATGAGCTAAACAAAATGATTCTAGTTCTTTTTGTACATCTTCTTGCGCTACAGATAATTTATCATTAGCTTCTTTTTTAGCCTTTAAATATCTTTCCATTGCTTCGTATGATTTTTCAGCGTTGTCCTCTAAGGTTAACAAATTTTCGTAATCTTTGATCAATACATTGTAGCTTGTTTTAAGATAACCTAAAACGGCATCTCTAAAATCTTTATTACCTTCCTATGGGCCAATTTTTTTGATATTTTTCTCTACAGTTTCAATCGAAGAAATTAATTTTTTTCTTTTATTCTCTCTGTTGCTCTTGCACTTTTTGAGTATAAAATTGTACGAGTATAATCCCAGCTTGCAGTAGTTATACCGTTGTATTCCTGATTAATAGCTTCTAGGTACTTTACAGCAATGGCATATTGAGCATTAGCCGAAAATGAAAACCAAACTACTGGGAAAATTAATAAAAGATACTTTTTGAATAAATACATAATTTATGAATTTTAAAAATTAAAGTTTAACAATTCCAATAAGCCTTAAGTACTTAAATAGTTAAATAAAGTTTCGGATTAAGGACGGAATTTTAGTGCGAAATTTATACCAAAATTTGCAACCTCTGGATTTAAATTGGTTAAACGCCAAACAAAATCTACTCTTAATAATTTAAAAATATTTTCAATACCTACACCAACTTCTACATAAGGTTGGTTTAAAGCACTTAATCCTTTGGGTAAAACTACATAATTTTGATGTTTAGGATTTAGTGTACCATAAACTCCTTTTGCAAAAATTAATTCACGTAATTTTAATCGTTTAATTAAAGGTAAATAATTTACAAACATTCCGTTAAAATTGTGAGTTATAAAAACACTTACACTTTGGTCGCTTACAAACTCAAAAGGTAACATCATGTTAAATGCTTTATTATCATAATAGTAACTGTCGTTTCCGGGGTGGTTAACTAATAAAGGATAAGGTAAATTCCCCCAAATTTTATCTCCAAATACCGTAATGTCTATAAAACCGATGTAGCCTAAATAATATCTATCGTAAAAACTTAATGAAATTTTATCATAATCGTAACCTAATCCATTTATTTTAAAACCTTTAGAATATTGATAATTGATTTGTGGTTTACGCGTTTGTAAACTAAATCGTCTAAATCCATAGTACATAAACTTTTCATCTTTTGCAAATCTACCTCCAAATGATACAAAATTATTGTGAATGATGTTTAAACTTGTATTATCTGGTTTTACATAATTTAATTCACCTATTGGTCTGTATTGATGTATGTTAACACTAATAAAATTATTAATTCCGTTAACCCAATCATGAAAAATAATAGCTTTAAACTTTTTTTGATGTGTAAATCGAGGATTGGATCTTCTACTTAAAGAGGCTAAAATATTATCTTCCTGAAAAGCATTTTCGGAAATAGACAAAATTCCATATCTATCCTCATAATTTAACTCAGCATAACGCCAATATTTTTTATCGTAAAAATATTTTACCATGGATTTATGTTTCCAACGTTCATCGCCAAAACCATAAGCCACATAACCCATTAACTGAATATTTTTAATTAGATTAGGTGTTGTTGTTCCTCCAAATCTAAAACGATTTCCTTCAATATTGTTGAAACTGTAAAAAGTATAATATGGTCCGGGTTCGAAGTATTTTGTTGGGTAATAACCGGTTATATACATTTCGGAAAATTTACGAATAAAAGTTACGTAATTTGTATTTACAGCACTATCCACCAAAATGTATCTGTTTTTTTCATCAGAGTTTAAACTATCTGGACGAATTTTAGCAATTAATGATCCATTTAAATTGTTACTATTTTCGTTAACATTCACCCTTTCTCTTAAATCGTAATATTCTTTAGGCATTTTATCAACAATTTGAGAACCAGTGAAATAATTTTCTTTTAGAATATACATACCATATAAATCATTTTGGAAGGAAACATCCATAAATATGATTTCTTTAGAAGGAATAAAATAGTTTCCATTTTTTTCGAAATAAAAATCCATTTCCAACTCGTTCATATAGTTGATGTTGGTTGTTTTATTAATTTTTAAATGAATATGCGAAAGTGCATAGTTTTTATTGTTAACCCACATAAAACCAGTAAAATTAAGTTCGGCATCACGTAAAGGAACAAAGCTTAATTGATAATAAGTAGTATCGTTTTTTTTAACCGAATCTGTTAAGTGATAACTATAGCTTAACCATGATAAATCGCCCATTGGTGAAACAAAACTTTTTTGTAAAATATTGTAATAATTATCATATAAGTTAAACGAAAAATAAGCATTTCCGGTAAATTGTTTAAATGAAGGTAAGCTAATTCCAGAAACTTTTGTGTCCATTATTTCCTCTTTTTTTCTCTCATCCTCAGCACTATAATAAAATTTAGCATAAGATTCCGAAATAAAAATTGGAGCTGATTTTTTGGCTCTATTGGAATCCAGATTATCAAATATAAAAGCAATTGGTTTGAAAACTAAAAGTTCTTTGGTTTTTTCATCAATATTATTGATGTCAACTTTAGTTTTACTGTAAATATTGGATTGATAATTTATGGAGGCGTAATCGTTGTTTTTTTTATTTTCGGCAATTTTTTGATGCAATAAATAAGCAGGATCAACCTTTCTATCGCGTTTTACTCTCCCTTTTTTTACTACAATTTTTACTTCATCTAGTTTGTATAAATCTGGAGATAAGTAAATTACAGATGACTTGGGTTTAGAAAGTGTTAAGGTTTTAAAACCACTTTGCATGATTTTTATACTATCTATTTTACCCATATTAGTTAGGTTAAATACACCATTGTATTCGCTTAAAATTAGTTTTTGCGAAGGGAAAACAATTATTTGAGCGTAAGGAATTAAACTAGAATCTTGTGCAGATTTTAGAGTATAATTTTGAGCAAAACTTAAACTGCAAAATGTAACAAAAAATACTATTACTAAGATAGTTTTTCCGATTGTAAATAACTTCAAAATACAAATAATTAGTTTAACAATTCGGTTAAATTAAGCAAAAGTTCTTTGTTTTCTTCAGGTGTACCAATTGTAATTCGAATACAATCTAAACAAAGTTTTACAGTAGAACGATTGCGTAAAATGATAGATTTTTCTACCATTTTATTATAAATATCTGTAGCATTATCCATTTTTACCAAAACAAAATTAGCATCAGAAGGATAAACTTCATGAACTTTTTTAAGTTGTTTAAGTTCCTCGCTTAACCAATCTCTTTGTTGTAAAATAGTATCAACTTGCGTATTTTTTTCCTCTAACATTTCTAATTGCGCTAAAGCACTTTGTTGGGATAATAAATTGATATTATATGGCGGTTTAATTTTATTAAGTAATGCAATAATTTGAGGTGAAGCAAAGCCCATCCCAATTCGTAAACCTGCCAATCCCCAAGCTTTAGATAAAGTTTGCATTACAAATAAATTAGGATAAAAATCTAAATAATTTATCCAAGATTCACTCGCACTAAAATCTATATAAGCTTCATCAACAATCACTAGTCCTTTAAAATTTTGTAGTACTTTTTTAATACTTTCAGGATTTAAAGAGTTTCCAGTTGGATTATTTGGAGAACAAAACCATATCATTTTGGTTTTTCCGTTGATCATATTTAATAAATCCTCTTCAATAATTTCAAATGAGCTACTTAACCAACAATCTTTAATATCTACATTATTGATATTTGCATACACTTTATACATTCCGTATGTTGGTGATAATGAAATAACTTCATCTACTTTTGGTTCACAAAATGCTCTGTATAATAAATCTATTATTTCATCACTACCGTTACCAATTATAATTTGTTGTGTTTTAACATTTTTAATGTCGGCAATTTTTGATTTTAATAAAAACTGGTAAGGGTCAGGATATCTATTTAAACCATTGTCGTATGGATTTTCGTTGGCATCTAAATAAATTTTTGCTTTACCTGTAAATTCATCTCTAGCGGAAGAATACGGACTTAGATCCCATATGTTTTTTCGGGTTATATTTTGTAAATTAAAACTCATTTTTTGTAATTATTGATCATTAATTTTTTTTAAACGAATACTTACTGCATTTTTATGTGCATCTAAACACTCGTTTTCTGCCATAATTTCAATTGTTTTGCCCAGTAATTGAATTCCTTTTGTGGTAATTTTTTGAAAGGTGATTTTTTTAAAATAACTATCCAAAGAAACTCCACTGTAGGAACGAGCATAACCGTTGGTGGGTAAAGTATGATTGGTTCCAGATGCATAATCTCCTGCTGATTCTGGTGTGTAATTACCTAAAAATACCGAACCTGCATTTTGTAAATTCTGAATAAAATATTCTTCGTTTAAACTGCATAAAATTAAATGCTCAGGAGCATATTCGTTAATTAACTGTAAAGCCTCTTCATCAGATTTTAATAAAATATATAATGAATTATTCAAAGCTTTTTCTGCAATTTCTTTTCTAGGTAATTTTTCTAATTGTTGCTGAACTGCAAATTTAACTTTTTCAATCATAGATTCATGAGTGGTAACAAATACCACCTGACTGTCTGCACCGTGCTCTGCTTGAGACAATAAATCCGATGCAATAAAATCTGCATCACCACTACCGTCTGAAAAAACTAAAACTTCGCTTGGTCCGGCTGGCATATCTATCGCAACACCTTGTAAACTAGCCATTTGTTTTGCAGCTGTAACATATTGATTACCTGGGCCGAATATTTTATATACACCCGGTATAGTTTCTGTACCTATAGTTAATGCACCAATAGATTGTATTCCACCAACTTTATATACAGCATGTATACCAACATATTTTGCAGCATATAATATTGCAGGATGTATTTTTCCTTCTTTATTTGGAGGAGTACATAAAACAATTTGCTCGCAGCCTGCAATAACAGCAGGTATTCCCAACATTAAAACTGTACTAAATAATGGTGCTGTACCACCTGGAACATATAATCCAACTTTATCAATTGGAGTAGATTTTCGCCAACAATCAATACCTTCAATAATATGCACATATTCATCTTTGGGTTGTTGCGCCTCATGGAATTTTTTGATATTTTGATATGCAGTTTGTATGGCTATTTTTAAATCTAGATTTAAAGTGTTTTCCGCCTCTACAAATTCGGCTTCACTTACTGTTAATGAATCCAATTGTACTTTATCAAATTTTAAAGTAAATTCCTTTAATGCTAAATCGCCATTTAAGGCAATGGCATTAAAAATTTCTTTAACAGTATTTTGTAAATCCTCTGATTTATGCGTTGGGCGTTTTAAAATGTTTTGCCACAAGTTTTTATCGGGATAATTATAAGTTTTTGCCATGTATTTTAAAACGTTTTATAAAACCATTTTTTCGATAGGAACCACTAAAATTCCTTGCGCACCATTAGATTTTAAGGAGTCTATAACATTCCAAAAATCATTTTCGGTAATTACAGAATGTATGGAACTCCAACCTTTTTCTGCTAAAGGTAATACAGTAGGACTTTTCATTCCCGGTAAAATATTAATGATAGCCTCTACTTTATCATTAGGTGCATTTAACAAAATATATTTATTGTTTTTAGCAGCTTTAACAGCTTTAATTCTGAATAATAATTTATCCAACAACTCTCTTTTTTTACCAGATAAGCCGGGCGTTGCAGCCAAACAAGCTTCGCTTTTTAAAATAACATCACCTTCTTTTAAACCGTTTTTAAACAATGTGCTTCCAGATGAAACTAGATCACAAATACCATCTGCCAATCCAATATTTGGTGCAATTTCTACAGATCCTGAAATCACGTGAATATCAGCCTGAATATTGTTTTTTTGTAAATATGCTTTTAAAGTATTTGGGTATGAAGTTGCAATTTTTTTACCCTGAAAAAATTGAGGACCATTATACACTGCTTCTTTTGGAACCGCTAAGGATAATCTACATTTAGAAAAACCCAATTGTTCGATAATATCTAATTTAGTTTCTTTTTCGATAATCGTATTTTCACCAATAATTGCTATATCTGCAACTCCATCTTGCACATAATTAGGAATATCCGAGTTTCGTAAAAAAAGCAATTCGGCAGGGAAAGAATGCGATTCTACTTTTAATTGGTCTCTACCATTATTAAATTTAACGCCACACTCCGATAATAATTCTACTGTTTCTTCGTGTAATCTTCCGTTTTTTTGAATTGCAATTTTTAATACTTCGCTCATAACCATTTATTTAATTTTAAAAAAAAACCTCCACTAATTGCGGAGGTTTGTATAATTTATTATAACAACAATATCCGCAAACGATTAATTACGATGCGCATGATGAATGTTTAAAGATGTTTTAAGTGTATAAATCATAAGCTTTTTTAAGCATGCCAAAGTTAAATAAAAAAATTCTTGTTTCCCTCAATTATAGAATATCATTTATCAAATTAATTTAAAAATCTTATAATCTTATATAAATTAAAATCTTTTATTAGTTTTGGGATTTAAATTTTAACGATGGGAATTGTAATTAAACAAGGACTTCAAAATACAATTTTATCTTATGTAGGAGCTGTTTTAGGTTTTGTAAATAAATTGTATTTTTTACCTAAAATTTTACAGGTTGAGCAAGTTGGTTTAATTAATATTTTGGCTAGTATTGCATTAATGTATGCTCAGTTCTCGGGATTTGGTGTGTATCAAATTATATTAAAATTTTACCCTTATTACAGTACGCAAAAAAAAGGTGATTTTTTATCTTTTATTTTGTTTTGGATAACTATTGGATTTACACTATTTACTTTAGTTTTTTTGTTTTTCGACGAATTTATTCGTGTAAATTTTCTGCAAAATTCGCCATTACTTAATCAATATTATTATTGGATTATTCCTTTAGCAGCCTTTATATTTTTAACAGAAGTTTTAGATAGTTATTCAAAAGCGATATTAAAATCTGTTTTTTCTTCTTTTGTGAAAGATATTTTTTTAAGATTAGTTTTTTTAGTTGGAATCGCTTTGTACTGGTTTAAATGGGTTGATTTTGATGGATTTGTGAAATTTACTGTTTACAGTTATTTAATTACATTATTACTTTTGTTAGGATATTTTTTAAAATTAAAAGCTTTTACTTTTTCTTTTCCAAAAATTCCAAAAAAAGATATTATAAATATTTCGAGATTTGGATTTTATGCTATGTTAACTGGAGCTAGTGGATTAATAATCACAAATATAG
>JBEEPA010000036.1:0-3285 GCA_041191385.1 Bacteroidota bacterium
AGCTACATAGGCTAAATCTAATGCCGCAGAACCCATTCTTCTAATTCCTCTGCTATTAAACATTAAATCTTTTAAAACTTTTAAATAGCCATCCATTTTATGATAATCGTAGTAAGGAAAACCTGTAGCAAATAAGGCTTCGGATATTTTTTGCGTTTCACTAACTTTAATTTCTTTATCGTTTAAATACGCTTTACTTCCTTTCCAAGCATAAAAACATTCGTTTAAATTAGGCTCGTAAATAACACCCACCACCACTTCGTTTTTATGCATCAAAGCAATACTTATACAATAATGTGGCAAACCATGTATATAATTAGTTGTCCCATCCAAAGGATCAATTACCCAGTTAAATTCATCACCAACTTTATCACTAAAACCTTCTTCACCAATAAAACCAGCATCATCCACTAAATCCCCTAAACTTTCAACAATAATTTTTTCGGCAGTTTTATCCACATAAGTTACCAACGAATTTTTACTTTTCAGTTCAATATCATGAGCTTTTAATTTTTGATTTTCACTTAATAAAAATTCCCCAACTTCTTTAGCTACTTTTATAGTTTTTAGCGTAATTTGATGATAATCCATTGATTTTTGGTAAAAGTTTCAACTAAATTATAAAATATAAATGATTTAGCAAGAATATTTAACTTATGTGTAATTTATTCTATCAAAATTTAGTTTAAATATATACATCTTAACTACTATGAATATCTTTTATTAATAATTTAATTTTTACATTTGCAAACAAAGTACAATTACCCCGTTGGTGGAATTGGTAGACACGCAGGCTTGAGGGGCTTGTGCCGCAAGGTGTGCTGGTTCGAATCCAGTACGGGGTACTTTAAAAAATATTTACACTACTTTCATGGCTTTAATTAAAACCGTTAGAAACTTTACACCATCATTTGGTGACGATTGTTATTTGGCAGAAAATTGTACTATAGTTGGAGAGGTTATTTGTGGTAACCAATGTAGTTTTTGGTTTAACTCGGTTATTCGAGGTGATGTCAACTTTATTAAAATGGGTAATAAAGTTAACGTACAAGATGGAGCTTGTATTCATGGAACATACGAAAAACATGGAACAACAATAGGTAATAACGTTTCTATTGGTCATAATGCATTGGTTCATGGATGTACCATTCATGATAATGTTTTGATAGGAATGGGCGCAATAATTATGGACGGTGTGGTAATTGAAGAAAACTGTATTATAGCTGCAGGTGCTGTTGTATCGCCCGGAACTCATATCCCTAGCGGAACAGTTTACGCTGGTGTTCCTGCAAATTTTTTAAAAAACGTTGATAAAAATTTAATTCAGGGCGAAATCAATCGAATTGCCAATAATTATGTTTTATACAGCAGTTGGTTTAAATAATTAATAAATGTAAAATTAAAGCTCACAAACTGGCTTTTTTTGGAATATCAATTACTTAAGTATAGCTTTGAAAAAAAATAAAATATGGCAACTTTTAAATTAATAATGCTAGCAGCTGTTTTACTAGCTTTAGCATTTGCAGGAATAGCGATAAAAATTATTTTTAAAAAAAATGGTGAGTTTGCAGGGACTTGTGCTTCTAAAAATCCTATGTTAAATAAAGAAGGAGAACCTTGTAGTTTTTGCGGTGCTTTACCGGAGGAAAAATGTAAAAATGAAGATAATTAAAATGACGAAAGATTTAGAAAAAATATTAAACTCATTAGAAATTCAGGAAAAAACGAAAGTTTTAGATTTTTTAATTGATAAAAATAACGAAGCACGAAAAAGCGGGAAATTAAGATTATCCAACGATTTAAATAACTTAATTTTTGTATTGCAAAATCCAAATGTAAAACCTGGTGGTGTTAGTATTGACGATTGGGAAGTTTTTAAAAATTTAGTTACTAAATTGAACTAAAATGTTTACTCAAGGACGAATTTATTTTGTTATACTTTTTGTAATTGCCTTTGTGATATCGTTAATTTTTGCTTATCGCAAGGAAATTAAACAGCGTAGATACATTTTTAAAGGAAGCAGAAAAATCGTAATTATTATAATTGCTATTTTAATTTTGCTTACCACTTTTATTCGATTACTAAAATATATATAATCCAATTGTAACGGGATTAATAAAAGATTTTTACATGAAAAAAATATTATTTATTGATAGAGATGGAACTTTAGTTATAGAACCACCTTTGGATTATCAATTAGATAGTTTAGAAAAATTAGAATTTTACCCTGGTGTATTTAGATGGTTGGGCGAAATTGTTAGAAAAATGGATTTTGAATTGGTAATTGTAACCAATCAGGATGGTTTAGGAACAAACTCTTTTCCCGAAAATACTTTTTGGCCGCCTCAAAATGCTATGATTAAAGCATTTGAAAACGAAGGAATTGTTTTTAAAGAGGTTTTAATCGACAGTTCATTCCCCCATGAAAATTCGCCGAATAGAAAACCTAAAACAGGAATGTTACAATCCTATTTAACAGGAGCATACGATATTGAAAATTCCTATGTAATTGGCGATAGAATTACAGATGTGCAATTGGCTAAAAACCTAAATTGTAAGGCGATTTGGATAAATCACAACGATGGAAAAGGAAATGCTGAAATTGAAAATACTTTATCCGAATTAAGAGATACAATTGTTTTAGAAACTACCCAATGGAAAGATATTTATACTTATTTAGCCGCTGGAGAACGTAAAGCAAAAGTACAAAGAACTACAAAGGAAACCGATATATTAATTGAAGTTGATTTAGATGGAACTGGAGTGGGTAAAATGAATACGGGTATTGGCTTTTTTGATCACATGTTGGATCAAATTGCTAAACACTCTGGAATTAACTTATCTATTACAGTAAAAGGTGATTTACATATTGATGAACATCATACTGTTGAGGACACTGCTTTAGCATTAGGTGAAGCTTTTAAATTGGCTATAGGAAATAAATTAGGTATTCAAAGATACGGATATTGTTTACCAATGGATGATTGTTTGTGCACTGTTGCGTTAGATTTTGGAGGTAGACCTTGGTTGGTTTGGGATGCAGAATTTAAAAGAGAAAAAATTGGTGAATTACCTACAGAAATGTTTATGCATTTTTTTAAATCATTCTCAGATACAGCTTTAGCTAATTTAAATATAAAGGCTGAGGGGCAAAATGAGCACCATAAAATTGAAGGTATTTTTAAAGCTTTTGCTAAAGCTATTAAAGTTGCTATAAAAAGAGATCCTGAACACCTTGTACTTCCGAGCACTAAAGGTGTACTGTAATTTTTTTACTCAATTAG
>JBEEPA010000037.1:0-2679 GCA_041191385.1 Bacteroidota bacterium
AATGAGGTGGTTAAGGACTTTATTATAAATTGGAAAAAAATATAAGTGTTTTTACAAATATTTTTAAAAAAATGCTTTTTAGTTGTTAGGAATTTAGTACATTGGTGCCCAAATCTGTTAAAAGAGTATGATAAAGATTGAATTAGAGTTTCCTGTTAAATCGAGCATTCGCGTTTTGTATAACGCAATTTCTACTGTAAGTGGCTTAACATCATGGTTTTGCGATGATATCCGTTTGGAAAATAATAAAAAACATTGGGTTTTTTGTTGGAAAGATAGCGAGCAAGTAGCTAAAGTTTTAGAAATGGAAGAAGATTATTATGTTCGTTTTAAATGGCTGGAGGAGGATGAAGAAACTTTTTTTGAGTTTAGGATAGATATTGATGAAATTACTGGTGATATTTCTTTAGTTGTAATTGATTTTGTGGATGAGGATGATGTGGATACATCTACAGCATTATGGGAAAATCAAATTAAAGATTTATTTAAATCCTTGGGTGCTTAATGGATTTTAAATTATTAAAAGATTTAAATTCGATTTCAGGAGTTTCTGGTGATGAGGAAAAAATCTTAGATTTTATTCAAGATTACGTTCTTAAAAATCAACAAAAATGGGCGTTTCAGCCAAAAATAATTCGTAATAAACATACACAAGATGCCATTTTATTGGTATTTGGTAAACCTAAAACAGCTGTTTTTGCTCATGTAGATACAGTTGGTTTTACTGCTGGTTATGGATCTGATTTAATTAAAGTTGGTTCTCCAGCAATTAAAAAATCTGATATTTTAGTTGGAGAAGATAAATTAGGGGAATTTAAATGTAAAGTAACAAAGGTAGATAATCAGTGGCATTATTTGTTGGATAGAGCAATTGAACGTGGTACTCCTTTGTCGTATAAGCCTCATTTTAAGGAAACTAAAGATTTTGTCGAGGGGAATTATATGGATAACCGTTTGGGTGTTTTTGTTGCCTTACAACTTGCCGAAACCTTAAAAAATGGAGTAATAGCATTTACAACTTATGAAGAAGTTGGTGGTGGAAATGCCGAAGTTTTAGCAAATTATTTATACAATAAATTTTCTATTTGTCAGAGTTTAATTTGCGATATTACATGGGTTACCAATGGTGTACATCATCATAATGGAGTAGTTATTTCTGCTAGAGATTCGGGGATTCCTCGAAGAAAATATATCCAAAAAATTATCGAGTTAGCTCAAAAAAGCGGAATACCTTTCCAGGTTGAGGTGGAATCTGCGGGTGGAAGCGATGGAAATGCTATCCAAAAATCTATTGTACCCATGGATTGGTGTTTTATTGGTGCGCCAGAGTATGGAGTACATTCTTATACCGAAACCGTAAGTAAGGCTGATATTGAATCAATGATTTTATTATATCGTTACTTAATGAAAAACTTATAACCTCAGATTTTGTGTTAATATCCAAAAAAAAAAGAGTTTTTTTAGGTATTAGGACCTCTAAAAATATCCATGAACAATTTAAATTAATCTTTTTTAAACTTAGTATTTATCTTTTACTAATATGTTTGTATTAATTTAGAAAAAAAATAATTATGATAAAAAATAAATTAGGAACATCGGATATTGAGGTAAGTAAAATTTGTTTGGGTACAATGACATTTGGTGAGCAAAACACTCAGGAACAGGCATTTGAACAAATGGATTATGCATGGCAACAAGGTGTGAATTTTTTTGATACAGCCGAAATGTATTCTGTTCCGGGCAGATTAGAAACACAGGGCTCTACCGAAAAAATAATTGGTAATTGGATTCAAAAAAATAATGTTCGTAATCAACTTATTTTAGCTACAAAAGCAACTGGTACGGGAGTTAAATATATACGTAACAGTCCTAATTTTTCGGCTCAACATTTAAATGAAGCTTTAGAAGGAAGTTTAAATCGTTTACAAACCAATTATATAGATTTGTATCAGTTACATTGGCCCGAGCGCGAAAATAATAAGTTTGGAGTTCGAACTTATCCTTACGGTAAAAATGAGGGTTATGAAGAGAGGTTTTTGGAATCGATTGAAACTTTAAGCGGATTTATTAAACAGGGAAAAATTAAACATTGGGGTTTATCCAACGAATCTCCTTGGGGAGTAATGAAATATTTAAATTATTGTGAAAAATTCAATTTGCCTAAACCAATCTCTATTCAAAATGCTTATAGTTTAAACAATAGATTGTATGAGTATGGCTTATCGGAAATAACAGATTTTGAAGGTATTGGCTTGTTGGCATATTCGCCTTTAGCTTTTGGTTCATTATCGGGAAAATATTTAAATAATCAAGAACCTTTAGAAGCAAGATTGATTAAATTTCCTATTTTTAAACGATTTTTAAATCCACAAGCACAAAAAGCAACAGCTGCATATCAAAATATTGCAAACAAAATAGGGATTAGTGTTGCAGAATTAGCATTAGCGTTTGTTTTTCATCAAAAATTTGTACACAGTACCATCATTGGAGCAACAAATTTATATCAACTCAAACAAAATATTGGTGCAATAAACATTACGCTAAGTGATGAAACTATTCGAGAAATTAATGAAGTGTACAATGTGTATCAAGATTGTGCTGTTTAATTAAATCCCGATTTTTTTAGCCCAAATAAGTAATCCTTATTTGGGTTTTTTATGGAACAAATTTTGTTTAAGC
>JBEEPA010000038.1:0-4669 GCA_041191385.1 Bacteroidota bacterium
ATTATGCAATCCTTAACTTATCGTTTAAACTTAAACAAAATTCAAAAAAACAATCTTAAATTATTTGTTTTAATAGCCATTTTATTTTTGAATTTTTATGTATTCGCATCTAATCCTCAAGCTTTAAATCATCCAAGTATTCGATACGATGGAGTTTTTTATCCAATAATTACCGAAAATAAAGTGGTATTTAACCGACATTTACAAAGTATGAAATCCGATTGGGAATCTGGTATTGCAGGCGAATGGATTAATCAATGGGTAATTAGCCAAACCGGAATTAAAATCCGTTTTAAAACTTCAAGTCCAACTATTCAGCTTACATTCGAAAAAAGAGAAGGAGGAGGAGCAATTGGCAATAGCCCAACCAACGGATTTTCTGTTTTTGTTAAAGGAAATGAGATTCAAAAATTTTCATCCTTAAATTTTACGATTCAACACCCACAGCCAGGAAATCCCGAAATTTTTGAGGTGAGTTTACCCAATTTATGGGCAGTAAATTTTACTAGATTGGAATTAGAAGATGGTTATGAGTTAGAAAATCTAAGCGATTTAAACTTACCTATATATGTTTCTATTGGTAATTCTATTACACACGGCACAGGTCAATATGTTTCTAGCGCAAAAACTTACCCATTTATTTTAGCTCAAAAATCTAATTGGAACTTGCATAATTTGGCTGTAGCAGGAGCAACACTAGGTTGGGCAATAGCTAAAAATATAAAAAATCAAAAAGTAGATGTAATTACAATTTTATTAGGGTTTAATGATTGGAAATATACTACATCACCATTACAAAATAAAAAATTAGAGTACGAAAAATTATTAGATTCTTTGCGACACTATCAACCCAATGCAAAAATTTATTGCATCACACCTTTGTTTTCAACTGATAAAAATGGCAGTGCACCATATTCCTTACAAGAGTTTAGAGATATGGTAACAGAATTGGTAAATGCAAAACAACAAAACGACAAAAACTTATGTTTAATAAACGGTCCGTCCATTTCCGATGCAAGTATGTTAGCCTCAGGCGATCCCGTACATTTAAGCGAAAGCGGAGCCAATAAACTTGCCCAAAATCTTTTTACAGAGATAGAAAACTGTAATTTAACTTCCATATTTCCTGTAAAACCTGCATTGCAAAATTGTATAGAAATTGAAAAATTAAACAGTACAGAAATACATTTTAAAACAACTTGTACAGGAAATCATACAATTACTTTAGTGTCCTTAGAGGGTAAAATAATATATCAGGAATCAATAGATGTTAGTTCTAGTAATTTAAAAGTATTTAATATGGATAAAAATTTATTGAAATCTGGATTTTATATTTTAATAATTTCAAATAATATTTCACAAAAAACCGTTAAAATTATAGTTGAATAGAAATGTTATAACATTAAATACTTTTAAAACGGATTAGTGGCGTGGATAGTAATTTCTGGAATATAACCGCGATTGTCCATTTCTATACAACTTAAAATAGCATGGGCAATTTCGGTTCCACGTAATTTGTTAGCTACCTCTGGCCGTTCAGCACGATTATTTTGTGCAAATGCAGTAGTAACTTCGCTTGGATTTACCAATACAACTCGAATATTAAACGGACGAAGTTCGGCTTGCCAACATTGAGTTAAACCTTTTAAGGCAAATTTACTGCTCGCATATACGCTTCCATTTGCAAAACCTTTACTTGCAGCTGTACTAGCAATATTAAAAATATCACCCGATTTTTGATTTTTAAAAATTTTTGCTGCTTTTTGCGCCACATACGTAGCGCCAAAAACATTAACAGCATAAACTTTATACATATCATCCATTTTAATGTCGGTTAAACTATCCCATGTATCACCAATACCCGCATTGTTAACCAAAACATCTAAACCTTTCCAGTTTTGTTCAATCCAATCAAATAAATCGTCAATTTCGTTAATATTAGCCACATCGCACACCACAGCTTTTGCACCAATTTCATTAGCTACTTTGTGTAATTTTACGGCATCTCTACCCGTAATTAAAACTTCAGCACCCTTTTGAATTGCAGCCAAAGCTGTTGCCTTACCAATACCAGAGCTTCCGCCTGTAACCAATATTTTTAAACCTTTAATTTGCATTTATTATAAATTTTGGATGACTAACTAACTCGTTTGTTAAGGCTAATTGTAAAACCTCTCTAGCATCATTTACATACTTAAAGTTTAAACCTTTAATATAATCTGCGCCAATTTTTTCCACATCGTTTCGATTTTCTTCGCTTAAAATAATAGTTTGAATATTAGCTCTTTTTGCAGCCAATATTTTTTCTTTTATGCCACCAACAGGTAAAACTTTACCTCTAAGCGTAATTTCTCCAGTCATTGCTAAACGCTCCGCAACTTTTTTTTGTGTAAAAGCACTTGCTAAAGCAGTTAACATGGTAATTCCTGCCGATGGACCATCCTTAGGAACAGCACCCTGCGGAACATGAACGTGAATATCAGCATTTTCAAAAACAGTAGTGTCAATTCCATATTCATCCGCATGTACTTTTAAATATTCTAAAGCCAATTGCGTACTTTCCTTCATTACATTACCTAAATTACCAGTTGTAGTTAATTTGCCTTTACCTTTGGATAAACTTACCTCAATAAATAAAATATCGCCTCCAACAGCTGTCCATGCTAAACCAGTAACCACACCCGCATAATCATTTCCTTGATATTTATCCGAGTTACGAGGCGCACCCAAAACTTTTACTACAATATCATGAGAGATTTTAGGATCGTTTTTACCCTCCATTACCAAAATTTTTGCTTGGTTACGCACTAATTTTGCAATAGATTGATTTAATCCGCGCACACCACTTTCACGAGTATAGCCATCTACGATAAACTCTAATTCTTTTTTCCCAATTTTAAAATCTGATTTTTTTAAACCATGTTCCTCCAATAATTTAGGGATAAGATGTTGTTTAGCTATTTCCACCTTTTCCTCTAAAGTATAACCTGTAACTTCAATAATTTCCATACGATCGCGCAAAGCAGGTTGAATGGTGCTTAATTCGTTACAAGTAGCAATAAAAAACACTTTAGATAAATCAAAATCATGCTCCACATAATTATCGTAAAAAGAACTATTTTGTTCTGGATCCAAGGTTTCTAACAAAGCCGATGAAGGATCACCATGTGTATCGCGATTAATTTTATCAATTTCATCTAACACAAAAACCGGATTAGCAGATTGTGCCTTTTTTAAGTTTTGTATAATCCTACCAGGCATAGCTCCGATATAGGTTTTACGATGTCCTCTAATTTCTGCCTCATCTCTTACACCACCCAAACTCATGCGCACATATTTTCGCCCGATAGCCTCAGCAATACTTTTACCTAACGAAGTTTTACCAACACCTGGAGGGCCATATAAACATAAAATAGGCGATTTCATGTTGTTTTTTAATTTTAAAACAGCTAAATGTTCTAAAATTCGTTCCTTAACATCCTCTAAACCAAAATGATCACGATCTAAAATCTTTTTAGCTTTTGCTAAATCAAAAGTATCTTCTGTATATTCATTCCACGGTAAATCCAATAATAACTCCAAATAATTCATGTAAACCGAAAATTCTGCAGCTTGTGGATTTAACCTTTCCAGTTTTTGTAGTTCTTTACTAAAATGTTTAGCTGTAGCTTCACTCCATTTTTTTTCGGCAGCACGATTTTTTAAATTGATAATTTCTTGCACATGTCCACCATTACCCAATTCCTCCTGAATCGTTTTTAACTGCTGATTTAAGAAATATTCGCGTTGTTGGTTATCAATATCCGTTTTTACTTTGCTTTGAATTTGGTTTTTAAGCTCCAACATTTGTAACTCCTTGGTTAAATGTCCTAAAACTTTTAACGCGCGTTCTTCAATCAATCCGTCTTCTAACAACAACTGTTTTTCGTTGGTTTCGATATTTAAATTGGAGCCAATAAAATTGATTAAAAACGCCTGACTTTCGATGTTTTTTATCGCAAATGAGGCTTCGGAGGGGATGTTTGGTGATTCTTTTATGATTTTTAATGCCAAATCTTTGATAGAAGACATTAAAGCATTGTAATTTTTATTCTTTTTCGGTCGATTTTCTGGTAAATGATCCACTTTTCCAATCAAATATGGCGATTGTGTAACAATTTCCTTTATTTCGCAACGGCGTTTTCCTTGAATAATTACCGTAGTATTTCCATCGGGCATGCGTAAAACTTTTAAAATAAAGCCAATAGTGCCTATTTTAAAAATATCATCAAAACCTGGGTCCTCAATTTTATCATCTTTTTGCGATACCACCGCAATTGTTTTATTCCCTTTGTATGCTTTATTAATTAATTTGATACTTTTATCGCGCCCAACCGTGATTGGTATTACAACACCAGGAAATAAAACAGTGTTTTTTAAAGTTAGTACTGGCATTTCCAAATTATTTTCGGAAATAAAATCGCCTTCTTCCTCTTCATTAGTAATTAAAGGAATAAATTCTGTATCGTCCTCCATCATTTCGTCGGATAATAATTTTTTAAAATCGAAAGGTTCTACCATTTTTTTAAACTGACAATTTTACATATCAAAATGTAAAATTTGTAAAAAAATTCATAATATGTTTAATACTCTAAACAATAAATAGCTTGATATAGCTAAGTTATTGTTT
>JBEEPA010000039.1:0-3979 GCA_041191385.1 Bacteroidota bacterium
TTGGCTTTTTCCAGCCATTCAATTTCAAAATCTTGTAAAATATAAAAACTTGCTAATTCTAAATCTCAAATTATACCAATTAAATATTAAAACAATCCTTAAATATATCTAAATATTTAGAATATTGTGTTATACTTTTGAGAATGTCGCTATTAAGATTTTCCTTTATAAACTCAAGTAACCATTTTATTACATTTTCTAAGGTTTTGAAAACGGAATTTTTAAATCTACTCTTTTTAAATGCCAAATTTTTTCACATGGATTAATCTCAGGACTGTATGGGGGAATTTTTATTAATCTAATATTTTCGGATAATTTATATTTTGATAATGAGTGAAATCCTGCGTTGTCGATAGTCAACAATTTAACTTCCTCTGTCTTATACTCCGAAAAATTTATAAGATAATTGTAAAAAATTTCACTACTGGTTCCTTATATTTCATAAACAAACTAATCTCCATTAATAGCAGAGAAACTTCCGTATAAATATTTGTTTTTAAATGCATGTTGGTATTGAGCAATCGGTTTTACTCTCCTTGAAGTTAAACATCTTCCTGTGTGTGTTTTTAATCCAAACCTTGACTCGTCTTGAAAATATAAATTCACCGATTTAAAATTATTTTCATTTAGACTAATTCTAAATGACCTTAGTACTATTGCAGTTTTAATAAAGGCTTCAATAGCCTGCTCATTTTTCTTATAATGAGATTTTCGTGGTGGTAAATTTAACTAAAAGTTTAATTAACGTTGTGATACTGTAAAATGGTTACAAAAAAAAACTTGTTCACGAAATGAACAAGCTTTTAAAATATTTTTGAGGAATAATTAAGCGATTAAGCCTTTTTTTCTAGCGTACTCAATAGCACCTTCAATTCCTAATTTATCAATGATTCTTAAACCGGAAGCAGACACTTTTAAATCTACCCATGCATCCTCAGATGGAACATAAAACTTTTTTGTAAATAAATTTGGTTTAAATGTTCTTTTAGTTTTATTGTTAGCGTGAGATACATTGTTACCTACCATCACTTTTTTTCCTGTTATCTGACAAACTTTAGCCATTGTGTATTATTTTTAATATTCTTTTATATAGCGGAGTGCAAAAGTCGGTATTAATTCCTAAATATTCAAACATTCTGCAAACTTTTTTTTATATTTTTTTATTTCGCGAAAAATTCTTGTACATTTTTACATATAAATTGTAAGGTTTCAACATCTAATTCTGTGTGCATTGGTAAAGAAATTACTTCTTTTTCTAATTGTTCAGCAACAACTAAACTTTCTCCATTATGAAAATTTGCAAAGGCTTTTTGTTGATGTAAGCTAATTGGATAGTAAATCATACTTGGGATTCCTTTACTTTCTAAATGTTTTTTTAATTCATCGCGCTTAATATTTAAAACTCTCAAGGTGTATTGATGAAATACGTGTGTTCCTTTTGAATGAATTGTGGGCGTAATGATTTCATTAATATTTTGTAAGTTTTTTGTATAATAATCAGCTGCTTTTTGTCGGTTTGCACAATACTCATCTAAATAATCCAATTTTACATTTAAAATAGCAGCTTGTAAGGTGTCCAAACGCGAATTTACACCAACAATTTCGTGATGATATTTTATTTTTGAGCCATGATTTATAATCATGCGCATTTTTTCGGCTAGTGTATCGTTGTTGGTAAAAATTGCTCCTCCATCACCAAAACAACCTAAGTTTTTAGATGGGAAAAAAGAGGTTGTTCCTATATCTCCAATAGTTCCAGCAAATTTTTTATCTCCATTGCTAAATGTAAATTCACTATTAATAGCCTGTGCTGTATCTTCTATGATATATAAATTATTATCTTTAGCAATTTGGCACAATTCCTCCATATTGCAAGTTTGTCCGTACAAATGCACAGGAATAATTACTTTGGTTTTAGGGCTAATTTTTGCTTTAACTTGTTCTATGTTAATTCCAAAAGTATCTGGATAAACATCTACAAAAATAGGTTTTAAACCTAACAAAGCAATTACTTCGGCAGTTGCAATAAAGGTAAAAGTGGATGTTATAATTTCGTCGCCTTCTTGTAAATTCAAAGCCATTAATGCAATTTGTAAAGCATCGGTTCCATTTCCACAAGGAATAACATGTTTTACTTTAAATTTTTCTTGCATTTTAAGTTGTAATTCCTTAACTGCCGGACCGTTTATAAAGCTGGTTTCGGAAATTACTTTTGCCATTGCAGCATCAATTTGGGGTTTTATTTTTAAATATTGACTGTTTAAGTCGACCATTTGAATATTAGATAGGCTCATTATTTTCAAAAAAAAGATATAAAGTGGAACAAATATAATGATAACGCTTTAAATAATTCCATTTTATTAATATCTTAGCAATCCAAAATTAAAAAAATCAAAATATGAATATTGCAGTAATTGGAACAGGCTATGTAGGATTGGTATCGGGAACTTGTTTTGCCGAAACAGGAAATGATGTAATTTGTGTGGATATTAACGAAGAAAAAGTGGCACAATTAAAGGCCGGTCAAATACCTATTTATGAGCCTCAGTTAGATGTTTTATTCGAAAGAAATATTAAACAAAATAGATTGAAATTTACAACTAATTTACAGGAAGCTGTAGATGCTGCCGAAGTGATTTTTTTAGCTTTACCAACACCTCCAGGAGAGGATGGTTCGGCAGATTTATCTTATGTTTTAGGTGTTGCGGATGATTTAGGTAAAATCATGAAATCGTATAAAGTAATCGTGGATAAATCAACAGTTCCAGTTGGAACTGCGGATAAAGTTACTGCTGCTATCGCTAAAAACGCTAAAGTTGAATTTGACGTGGTAAGTAATCCAGAATTTTTACGTGAAGGTTATGCGGTGGATGATTTTTTAAAACCAGATAGAGTGGTTATTGGTACTTCTAGCGATAGGGCAAAAAATATCATGGAAAAATTATACAAACCGTTTGTTCGTCAAGGAAATCCAATTTTTTTCATGGATGAAAAATCAGCTGAGTTAACTAAATATGCAGCTAATTCTTTCTTGGCTACTAAAATTTCGTTTATGAACGAAATTGCTAATTTGTGTGAATTGTTAGGGGCAGATGTGGATAAGGTTCGTATTGGTATTGGTTCGGATACACGTATCGGTAAAAGATTTTTATTCCCAGGTATAGGTTACGGAGGCAGCTGTTTTCCTAAGGATGTTAAGGCATTAATCAAATCTGCAAGCTCTGTGGGTTACGATTTTAAGATTTTAGATGCAGTAGAAGAAGTTAATGCGGTACAAAAAACTATTATTATTCCTAAAGTTAATAATTATTTTAAAGGAGATTTAAAAGGTAAAAAAATTGCCATTTGGGGTTTAGCGTTTAAACCTAATACGGATGATATTCGTGAGGCACCAGCTATGTATATTATGGATGAATTATTGGCAAAGGGTGCGCAAATTCATGCTTTTGATCCTGAAGCGATGGAAAATATCCGTAAAATTTATGGTGATAAAATTAGTTATGGTGCTAATAATTACGAGGTTTTACAAGATGCTGATGCTTTAATTATTGCTACAGAATGGCAAGTTTTTAGAAACCCTGATTTTAATAAAATGGCAAAATTACTTAAAAATAAAGTTATTTTTGATGGTAGAAACTTGTTTGAAGTGGATGCTGTAAAGGAACAAGGTTTTGAGTATTTTAGCATAGGAAGAGGAGAATAATAATGGGTTATTTTGCACATGAAACTGCTGTGGTAGATGAAGGTTGTGCCATTGCAGAAGGCGTAAAAATTTGGCACTTTTCGCATATCATGCCAAATTGTATAATAGGTGAGGGGTGTAACATCGGACAAAATGTGGTGGTTTCACCACAGGTTACTTTGGGTAAAAATGTGAAGGTTCAAAATAATGTGTCTATTTATTCGGGAGTTGTATGTGAGGATGATGTGTTTTTGGGGCCTTCTATGGTTTTTACCAATATTTTAAATCCGAGAAGTG
>JBEEPA010000040.1:0-5134 GCA_041191385.1 Bacteroidota bacterium
TTAATTCAGGCGAATGATGCTCAAAACAAAAAAACAGTTTTGGGTTTAGCTACAGGATCTAGTCCTATTGAATTATACAAAGAATTGGTAAGATTACACAAAAACGAAGGATTAAGCTTTAAAAATGTAGTATCTTTTAATTTGGATGAGTATTACCCAATGGCTAAAGAAAGTGAGCAATCGTATCATTATTTTATGCATCATCACTTATTTAATCATGTAGATATTTTACCAGAAAATGTAAATATTCCATCTGGCACAGTAGCTGAAGGTGAAGTTGCAAAATTTTGTGCTGATTATGAAGCAAAAATTGATTCTTTAGGAGGAATTGATATTCAAATTTTAGGAATTGGTCGTACGGGTCATATTGGTTTTAATGAGCCAGGATCTAGCTTCGAAAGTTTAACCAGAATGGTTGAATTAAATAAAGTAACTATACAAGATGCAGCAGGTGATTTTGGAGGTGAAGATAAAGTGCCAACAAAAGCAGTAACAATGGGAGTTGCTTCTGTATTTAAAGCTAAAAAAGTAGTTTTATTTGCGTGGGGAGCTAAAAAGGCAACTATTGTAAAAGAATCTTTAGTAAATCCAATTTCAGATCAAGTTCCTGCAACATATTTACAAAAACATCAAGATGTTACTTATGTTTTAGATACTGAAGCAGCTTCAGAATTATAGAATTAAACAATTTAAAAAAAAGAGGTGCGAAAAATTTATCGCACCTCTTTTTTTTTGGTATTTTTTAAACCAGAGATTATATTAAAATACCTCTATAGCAATTTTTGCACAAGCAATAGCATCAGATAAAGCATTGTGGTGATTTAAAGGCACATTTAGATGTTTTGCTAAAGTACTTAACTTATGGTTAGGTAAATGAGGGAAAATCTTACGAGAAGGTGCAATAGTACAATAAAATTGATTTTTAGGAATAGGTAGATTGTAATGATTTAAAATTGCATTTAAACATCCTTGATCGAAACTTTTATTATGAGCAACTAAAGGTAAATCTCCAATAAAGTTTTCTAATTTTTCCCAAATAACATGAAAGTTATCTTCATCTATTGTATCATGATAATTTATGCCATGCACCTTAATATTCATTGGATTGTAATAATTGGGAATAGGTTTTATCAATTGATAAAAACTATCTGTAATTAGTTTATTTTCAACTTTAACAGCACCAACCGAACATATACTAGTTCGATATCCGTTAGCTGTTTCAAAATCAATTGCAACAAATGAATTCATATAAACAAAAAAAGCTGTTCAAAGGAACAGCTTTTAAATTAAAATTAAATTTTATTAGTCTTTATTAAACATGTTAATCATAGGAGATTTTCCATCTACCATCATCACTTTTGTGTTTTTAGATTTTGACAACTCTTCGAAAGCCTCAATTTGCATTAATTTTATTAAAGAAGGAGATAAAGTTGAGTTAATTTTATCATTGTACTTTTTCATAGCCATACCCTCTAATTCGATAGATTTAGCTTTACCTTCAGCATCAATAATATCGGCTTCTTTTTTTGCTTCAGCCTGAATAATAGTAGCCATTTTTTGACCTTCAGCTTTAATTGTAGCCATTTGTTTGTTACCTTCTTCTAAAATAATTTGTCTTTCAACCTCTCTTTTTTGTTGTTCGGTTACAAAAGCCATACGTAAAGCCTCTTGTTCTGCCTCTAATTTTCGCTCAATTGATGTACTAATACGTGCAGGTAAAGTAATAGTCTTTAATAAAACCGACTCAATTACAAAGCCTTTATCACCTAAAATTTCGGTCATACGTTTTTTAATTTCAATTTCAATTTCACCTCTTTTGGAGCTGTGCATATCTTTTGCGTCGTACTGAGAACAAACGTCTGCTGCAGCCGAGCGATAAACAGGTAAAATTAAATCACGCTCGTAATAAATACCTGTAAATCTTAATATTTTAGGTAAATCAGAAGCTTTGATACTGTATAATAATGAACTTTCTGAACGAATAGTTAAACCCTCTTTTGAAGGTAAATTTTCATTAATCGCTAAATTCTTCGTACGGATATATACTTTAACTATATCTGTGGTTAATGGATTATAAAAAACCAATCCAGGTTCTTTAACGGCATCATTTACATTACCGAATCTTCTTTTAACTGCAACTTGATCTTGTTCAACGATTGCACAGCTATTTAATAATAAAATCGAGCTTACAATACCTATTTTAAATATATTTTTCATTTGTGATTTTTTTGATATATAATTTTAATAATTTAATAATAAACCTTTGCTGTGGTTTAAGAAACTAATCTTTTCCAAACATATTCATTACAGGTGTATTTTGATCTAACATTATTGTTTTAGGAATTTCTGAATGTGCTAACTTTTTAAAAGCTTCAACTTGTTTTAATTTTAGTAAGCTAGGTGTAAGAGATGAATTTATTAACTGATTATGATGTTGTAAAGCTGTACCTTCAATTTCGATTGCTTTAGCTTTACCTTCTGAGGCAATAATATCAGCTTGTTTTTTCGCTTCAGCTTGTATAATTGTAGCATTTTTTTGTCCTTCAGCCCTAATTCTGGCCATTTCTCTGTTACCTTCTTCCAAAATAATTTGGCGTTCAACCTCACGTTTTTGTTGTTCGGTTACAAAGGCTAATCTTAAAGCTTCTTGCTCAGCTTCTAATTTTCGTTCAATTGAAGAACTAATTCTTTCTGGTAAAGATATACTCTTCATTAAAACTGCTTCAATTTCAAAACCTTTAGGCGTTAAAACCTCTTGCATTCTTTTTTTAATTTCAATTTCAATTTCGTTACGTTTTGAGCTGTGCATATCTTTAGCATCATATTGCGAACAAATATCTGCAGCTGCCGAGCGATAAACAGGTAAAATCAAATCTCGTTCGTAATAAATTCCTGTTTGTTTTAAAATCACAGGAACACCATCTGCTTTGATGCTATATAAAATAGAACTTTCTGAACGAACAGTTAAACCCTCTTTAGATGGTAAATTTTCGTTTATAGTTAAATTTTTAGTACGTACATATACTTTTAAAACCGAAGATGTTAAAGGATTAAAAAATACTAAACCTGGCTCTTTAATATCAGGTATTACCTTACCAAATCTTCTTTTTACGCCAACTTGATCTTGCTCTATAATAGCACAGCTAGTAGCTAATGCGATTAAACTAAATGCACTAATTTTAGTGATGATTTTTCTATACATATTTAATTTATTAAATTTTTGCGAAAGATACATACAAAAATTTAATCTAAAAATAGTTTAAACAATTTTAGTTTATTAATTCTAAAACTAACATTAACTATTACATTTTTTCTATTTTTCCATCGGCATGTTTAGCAAATCTTCCAACAGTTTTATCGTGAACTTGATCATATCTAGCCCAAGGCCAACCACCAAAATGAGTTTTATTAAAATCATCAAATGCCTGATGAATTTCTTCTTTAGTATTCATTACAAATGGTCCGTATTGAATAACGGGTTCGTTTATAGGTTTTCCTTGTAAAACTAAAATGCTTGAAGGGTGGTTTTTATTGTTTATTTTTAAATCTACATGTGAAAGCACTTCTACAGAATGGTAACGATTTATTGTAACATTATCTATTAAAATTTCATCACCTTCATAAAAATATAATGTACGATTAATTCCTTTTGATGCTTTAGGTAAAACAAATTCGGCATTAGATTGTAATTTTATATTCCATACTGCCACTTCATTTTGTGGATTTGCAGCCCATGAATTAGGTGGAGGAGTATTGGCTTTGGTATTTAGTAAATTACCAACAATTACCTCAATTTTAGTTTCACGATTTTGTAAATCTTTATAGGTTATTTTTGGAATTTTTTCACCCCACATCATTTTAAAATGTGGCTCAACATTTTTGCTCTTACTTGGTAAATTTAGCCAAATTTGAAACAATTCCATTGGATTTTCCTTATCTTGATGCACTAACGGAAACATTTCGGAGTGCTGAATACCTTTACCTGCAGTCATCCATTGCACATCACCATTTCCATATCTTCCAGCTGCACCTAGTGAATCTGCATGGTCTACCCATCCTTCTCGAACAACTGTAATTGTTTCAAAACCTTTATGTGGATGACCAGGGAAACCAGGAACTTTTTTACCATGATACATTCTCCAACCGTCTTTTATGATAAAATCATCACCTAGATGTCGGCCTTTTAAAGATACATCTGGTTCCATATTTTCGTTTCCTTTTGGAAACTTATCTTCGTGGTGTACACAAAACAAAAATGGATCTAAAGTTTCCCATTGAAATCCTAATGCTTTTATTTTTTTAATTGAATTTTCCATGTTTTTATTTTTTTGATTTGTATTACCTAATAGAGGCAGAGTAAATAAACTTGCCACTGCAAATAAAAATTTTTGAATGAAATTCCTACGATTTTGCATACCACAATTTTTGTTGCAACAAATTTAATAAAATATTAGAAAAAAAGCTACCTTTTTTAGAGGTAGCTTAATATTTTTTAATTAAAAATGATATTTCAAAATTATTTTAATGTGAAAGTAGTTGTAGTTGCTTTATAGCCCGTTATATATATTTCTACTTTGTATTTTCCAGGGCTAAATGACTTTTCAGTATCTTGAAACTCTAATGAAATATCTTCTTTTTCTCCTCTATAATTAAAATCAGCTTTTAATGAAAATTTTAAAGTATCCCCTTCGTCAGTTACAAAATTTCCACTACTATACTCTGGTTTGCCAATAATTCGATTATCAGGATTCACAATTCTCACGTAAGCTGTACGTTCACCAATTTTAGCCAATTCATTTTTAATAACACTAAAGCTAACCTCAATTTTTTGTGTTCGTTTTGCTTTATCAGTCTCTTTAAAGTTATCTGATAAAAATACACCTTTTAAGGGTTTTGCTACAAGATACTCTACCATTAACCTTTCTGCTTTGGAAATTTTATCAGTTAAAACAATAGTTTTTTCTTTTAAGGAGTCTACTTTAACTTCTAATTTAGTATTTTTTTTGCTTAAATCAACATTTTCTGTTTTAAGTTTTTTAATCTCAGATTGTAACTCTTTGTTTAAGCGCTTAATTTTATTTAAGTTAGCTTGTAAACGTTTGTTTAACTCTGTTTTATCCGTGATAGTAGCCAT
>JBEEPA010000041.1:0-11917 GCA_041191385.1 Bacteroidota bacterium
GTTAATTTTTAGAATTTATACTATATCAACGAAACAAAAAATATAGAATACCGTACCCAAATCGCGTTTAATTAATAATATTTGTTAAGTTTACATTTAAATTGGAGCATAATTTAATATGAGTGAAAGTATATTACGAGCCTTAATGCAATTGTTTGCTTTGGTTGCCAAAGTAGAAGGGGTTTCTAAAGATGGTCGTTCAATTGTAAAATTATTTTTAAAACAACAACTTAGCGCAGATTTAGTACAAGATTACTTAAATATTTTTGAAGAATATTTAGAATTACACCAAAAAAACAACTCTCAAGAAGGCAAAGCGCGTAAAAAAACCTCTGTAAATTCGGTAAAAGTTTTACGAATTTGCACCCAAATAAACGAAGAACTTAAACAAAATCAAAAAATTGTTGTTTTAATTCGCTTAATGGAATTTTTATTTAGCGAAGATTATGAAGAACAAGAATTTGAATTTGCCTCTACTGTTGCTAGTACTTTTAATATTCCTAATGAAGAGTTTTTATTGGCTTTTAATTTTCTAACTTCAAGTCATTTACCAATTTTAGATCATGATAATTGTTTATTAATTTCAAATAATAAAGCTCAATTATCTTTTGCAAAAAATTTAACAGATGACCATATAAAAGGTTATATTAAAATTTTAAAATTAGACAGCACTCATGTTTATTTAGCTGTTAACCATTGTGATGAAGCAATGTATATTAACGGACAAATTATGGCGAAGAATAGAGCTTATTTTTTACGCCACGGTTCATCTATTCGAAACACAAAAGTTAATCCAATATATTTCTCTGATATCACCTCAGCCTTCCGAAAAGAAGAAGAAACTCAACTTATTAATTTTATTATCGATGATTTAGAATATAAATTTCCTGCTGGAAATATTGGAATTCATAAAATGTCATTAAATGCTCAATCAGGTAATTTAATCGGTATAATGGGCGCTTCTGGTGCTGGAAAATCTACTTTTCTTTCTTTACTAAATGGTTCATTAACTCCTACAAGTGGTAAAGTAACAATAAATGGAGTAGATATTCATCATCAAGCCAAAGAGATAGAGGGTATCATCGGACATGTTTCTCAAGATGATTTGTTAATGGAAGACCTAACAGTTTTTCAAAACTTATATTTTAATGCACAATTGTGTTATGATAACCATAGTGATGCATTCTTAACCAAAAAAACTTTAGAATTACTTAAATCTATTGGTTTATATGAAACCAAAGATTTAAAAGTGGGAAGTCCGTTGGAAAAGACGATTAGCGGCGGTCAAAGAAAAAGGTTAAATATTGCATTGGAATTAATTCGTGAACCTCAAGTTTTATTTGTAGATGAACCCACTTCGGGTTTATCTTCTAGGGATTCCGAAAACATAATGGATTTACTAAAAGAACTAGCTCTTAAAGGCAAATTAGTTTTTGTGGTTATTCATCAACCATCTTCGGATATCTTTAAATTATTTGATAATTTATTAATTTTAGATACTGGTGGTTACACTATTTATTACGGAAATCCAGTAGATTCTGTAATTTATTTCAAACAAATCATCAATCATGTAAACGCTAACGAAAGCGAGTGTTTCCATTGTGGTAATGTAAATCCCGAACAAATATTTAATATAATCGAAACCAAAGTGGTAGATGAATTTGGGGATGTTACCGATAAACGAAAATTTTCGCCCAAAACTTGGAGTACGCATTACTTAGATGAATTTGAAAAACCAAACACTGAAATTTTAAACACTGAAAAACCAAAAGGTAACTATATCATTCCTAAATGGATAACCCAATTTAAAGTATTTTTTAATCGTGATATCTTATCCAAATTAGCGAATAAACAGTACATGTATATCAACTTTTTAGAAGGTCCATTTTTAGCATTTATTTTATCCTTTATGGTTAAATATTTCTCCACAGAAGCTGGTCCAACTTCTACCTACGTATTTAGATACAATGAAAATTTATCCGCATATATTTTCATGAGTGTTGTTGTAGCTTTATTTATGGGGTTAACTGTTAGTGCAGAAGAAATTATAAAAGATAGAAAAATTTTAAAAAGAGAATCCTTTTTAAATTTGAGCTGGTTAACCTATTTAACTTCAAAAGTTAGTATTTTATTTATAATCAGCGCAATACAAACATTATGTTATGTGCTAATTGGTAATTTAGTTTTAGGGATTCAAGGTTTGTATTTAGATTATTGGTTAGTTTTATTTGCTACAAGTTGTTTTGCTAACTTGTTAGGTTTAAACATTTCATCTGCATTTAACTCGGTAATTACCATTTATATTTTAATACCAATATTATTAATTCCTCAATTATTATTAGGTGGTGTTATTGTAAAATTTGATAAACTTCATCCTATATTAGCATCTCAAAATGTTGTGCCTTTTAGTGGTGATATTATGGTTTCACGTTGGGCTTTTGAGGCTTTGTCTGTTAATCAATACAAATCCAATGCTTTCGAAAAGTTCTTTTATCCCTATGATAAAGTAATGAGTATTGCATCCTATAAAAGAAATTACTGGCAATCGGAATTAAAAAAACGTTTAGAAACCTGTAAAATTTATCATGATGATACTGAAAAAAAAGAATGGGTACAGCAAAGTTTTAAAGTTATTCAAAACGAAATTTTAAAGGAAATAGAAACAAATCCTTATGTAGTTTTAAAAATGGATATAAACAATTTTATTGCATTATCTAATTTTGAAATTTCAATAGAAAACATCATCTCTATTTATTTGTCAGAAATTAAAAATTACTATAACAATTTATACAATGCAGCCTCGGTTGCTCGAAATAAAATGATGGGAGAAGTTCAAAAATCAATGCCAAACAAGGAGGATTTTATACTTTTTAGAGACAATTATCAAAATGAAAATATATCCGATTTAGTTAAAAATGCTAATACCGTTAATAAAGTAATCGAATTTAACAACGAATTGATTCAAAAAGTTGATCCTATTTATTTGGATGGACAAGCTTTAAGAGCTCACTTTTTTGCGCCAACAAAAAAAATATTTGGTAAACAAATAGATACATTTTGGGTTAATTTAGGCGTAATTTGGCTATTAAGCACACTATTATTTGTTACTTTATATTTTAACACTTTAAAAAAACTTCTAGATTTAATTGATATATGGAGTAAGAAATTTAGTTATGCTAATAAAAAATAGCAATATTAAACACATAAATTATTCTAACATTTAACTACTTCTGTTTCAACTAATGCAACATATTCTTGGAATGTTACAACTGATGTTCAAAATTTTCATAATGGCACACAAAACAATTACGGATGGTTAATGCGTTACCCTTTTGATAGTAATACTGATGATGGTGTTGGTACTTCATTTTCTTTTGTATTTGGTTCAAGTGAAAATGCTACAGTTGGAAATAGACCAGTATTAACTGTTGTTTACACATCATCACCAACAATTGCTAATCAAACTGCTACAATAAATAGCTGTACAGGACAAAACATTACGTTTCAGGCAGAAATTACTTCAGATGGAGGAAGTGCTGTAACCTCAAGAGGTTTTATTTATTCTCAAACTCTAGCAGATGTTAACTCAGCAACTATTGATGCTCCCGGTTCTACTACATTACAAACAACTGGTTCTGGAACTGGTGTATTTTCATATGCAGCTACAAGCTTAGCCACAGGTATATGGTACTACAAATCTTTTGCTAGATCTGCTCTTGGAGACACTTATGGAGCAACAGCGAGCTCAGGTTGTACAACACCAACTGTTACTACATCAGCTAACCCTTTATCTACGTTTTGTCAAGGAGCTCAATTATCAGTAAATATTACAAATACAGGCGGACAGGATATTACATCAAAAGGAATATTAATTGGAGCAAATGCAACAGATGTAGACAATGCTGTAATTGGAACACTATTAACTACAACTAGAAGAAATAGTGGAAATAGTGATGTAACTACTGGTACATTTAGTGTTGATGCACCAAGTTTAAGTGCAAATACAACTTATTACTTTAAAGCATTTGCACAAAATGCTAGTGGATATTCTTATGGAACTAGACAAAGTTTTACAACACCTGGTTTGTGCGCTTCTTATGGTTCTTATGTTGGTGATGGTGTTACAGGTAGAGAACTAGTAGGCTTAGGATATGATGCTGATTTTTTAATAATTAAATCTGAAGGAACAACAAACGCAATTATAACATCTAGCACAATGCCTTCTGGTGAAGTGAAACTAGGTTTTGGAAGTAGTGCCTTACAAACCGGGTATGTTACTTTAATTACAAATGGTTTTGAAATAACTGACAATAGCGCTGTAAACGCTAATGGAACTGTTTATCATTTTTTGGCATTTGAAGCTGGTTCTGAATTAGCTGTTGGATCTTACACTGGTAATGGAGGAGCAAATTCAATTACTGGTTTAGCTTTTGACCCTGAAGTTGTATTTTTAATGGGTGATGATGGTACTTTTACTGGATCTCCAACAGCTGGAGATAAATTTGCTATGCACATGTCGACAATTCCAGGTAACGGAGTTACGGCAGAAGGTTCTCCAAGAAATATAGTATCTAGCTTTAATGCTGGCGGTTATACAATTGGGAGTGAAGCGAATAACAATGGAAGCACTTACCATTATGCGGCATTTGGTATAACCAATAACCAAAAACAAAATGTTTATGCAGCTGGAAACAATGTCAATAATCATGAAACAGTTGTAGAAGCAGATTTTAGTCCAAACATAGTATTTGCTACAAGTAATTTAGGAAATAGACCTTGGTATTTTAGATCACAATCTATGAATACAAATGAATCTTTTGTTTTTGGACCATCAAGTTCATCAACAACTGCAATTAGAAACTTTACCGATGATGGATTCACAAAAGGTGTAAATAGCGATATAAATGCTTCGGGAACTGGAAATGATCACTCATACTTTGCTATGAGAGGTTTAAGAGAAACCGTTCTTCCTGTAGAATTAATTAAATTCAAAGGGGTTTATCATAACTCAGCTGTTGAGTTAACTTGGCAAACTGCTATGGAAATTAATGCTAGTCATTTTTTGATACAAAGATCTAGCGATGGTAAAAACTTTGAAACCATTGGAAGAATAGAAGCTGCTGGTAATTCAACTAGAGTAATTTCTTATGCATTTATAGATTACAATCCTTTACAAGGAAATAATTATTACAGATTACATCAATTTGATATTGATGGTAAAAGTGAGAAATTTAAACCCATTGTTGTAAATACTAACCTAAAAAATAATGGTTTTATAAACTTATTTCCTAACCCGGTTGATGATAAGGCAAATATTGGGATACAAAGCGATAGAAATGAGAATTTTACTATTGAAGTATTAGATTCGAGAGGTAGAACGGTATTGATAGAAACTTTTAAAACAGCAGAGGGATATAATACGATTCAATTAAATGTTCAAAATTTAGCAAATGGATTGTATCATGTAAGAGCTGTTTCTGAAAGCAACATTTTCTTAAATACAAAATTTATTAAACAGTAAATTTATTTCATTTAATTGAAAAAAGGCTGGACAAAAAATCCAGCCTTTTTTTATGCAATAAAACAAAAAACACCTAAAAAGTTTTAAAAACCTCTTAGGTGTTTTTTTACAAATTACAATACCAACAAACTTATTATATAAATTAGAATTATAAAAAATGCACCAGAGAAAGTCCATAGAGGTGTTTTATATTGTTTTTTTAACGATTTAAACACATTTAAATACTCAGAAGAAAGACGTTTTTTATAAATTACATTTCTACACTTTACACATTGCGCCGCAGCGGTTTTATTTATTGGTAAAATTGGAATTAAAAATATATGGAAATAAGATTGGAAAATACTTAACACGGTACTTTTATTTCCACATTTTTCGCAGGCAATATTGGTTTCTGTTAACCCTAAATGCGTACCTTTTCGTCCGAATAAAATCATACAGTTAAACGTTTTATTAAATCTTCCTGATTTTTAATCCACGATTTTAAATAACCGCTATCTTCATATAAAGCCCTAATTTCACTTTCTTTTAAAATTAAATCTATTCCAATAATACAATTTTTAAAAATAGAAGCATCCAGTTGGGTATATTTTTTCTCAATCCAATCTTCCAATTCAATAGGCATTTCCTCTGGTGGATTACCAACTAAAGCTGCAAATGTTTCGCAAGCTGCTAAAAACCTAGAGCATTGTTCAATATCTGTTTCTTCTGGATCGAAATTTTCTAAAAAATTCATCACTGTTTCCTTTAATAACTCAGCACTCTTATCGTTTATCAAATCATTAACCCATGTTAAAGCAGCATCGTTTTCAAAATTACTAATTCCCCAACTCATATTATATTATAATTTTACAGTTTTATCTATACTAATTTTTAATCCATCATAGGCTAAAAAAACATTGGAAGGCAATTGTTTTTCCACCTCATCATATTTTCCTAACAAATGACTTATATGCGTAAGGTAAGCCTTTTTAGGTTTTAAATCGGCAATCACCTTTAAGGCCTCCTCTAAATTAAAATGCGAAATATGTTTTTCGATACGCAAAGCTGTGAGCACCAAAACATCTAAGTTTTTTAATTTTTCCTTTTCCTCTGCATCAATTTTATTTACATCCGTACAATATGCAAAATTACCTAAGCGATAACCAATAACTTTTAATTTGTAATGCCACAAATACACTAAAGTAAACGGAATGTTTTCAACCAATAAAGATTGTTGATTTTCCTCGATTAATTTAAAATTTAATTGTGGAACCCCAGGATATGCTTTATTATTAAAAGCATATTCGTATTCACGCGTTAAAGTTTCTTGCGTATTTTTATTTACATACAAATCCATAGCTTTATTTTGCAAAAAATTAAAAGCTCTTACATCATCTAATCCAGCAGTATGATCTTTATGTTCATGTGTAAACAAAACCGCATCTAATTTTTTTACATTTTCGCGCAACATTTGTTGCCTAAAATCCGGCCCAGTGTCCACCACCAAAACCTTATCCTCAATTTCAATTAAAATAGAACTTCGCAAACGTTTATCTTTTGGATTTTCTGATAAACAAACCGAACAATCACAAGCAATAACAGGAACACCTTGCGATGTTCCTGTTCCTAAAAAAGTTATGTGAAATACGTTGTCCAAAATAGATTATTTTGAAATTTTCAATGCGTTTTCTATATCTGCCAAAATATCAATAATACTTTCTAAACCAACAGAAACACGAATTAAACCAGGCGTAATACCTACCGCCAATCTTTCTTCTTCAGTTAATTTAGCGTGCGTAGTGGATGAAGGATGTGTAACAATTGTTCGAGTATCTCCTAAATTTGCGGTTAATGAACACATTTTTATTGCATTTAAAAAACGCTTACCTCGTTCTAAACCTCCTTTTAACTCAAATGTAACAATACCTCCTCCACTCTTCATTTGCTTTTTAGCTATATCGTATTGTGGATGCGAAAATAAATATGGATATCTAACTTTTTCAATTTCTTCATGATACTCTAAAGCCGTCGCCAATTTTAAAGCATTTTTACAATGACGCTCCATACGTACATCTAAAGTTTCTAAACTTTTGGATAAAATCCAAGCATTAAAAGCGGATAAACTAGGACCAGTAGAGCGACAAAATGCATATACTTCATCGATATATTTTTTGCTTCCCAATACAATTCCTCCTAAAACCCTTCCTTGTCCATCAATATATTTTGTAGCCGAATGAGTAACAATATCAATCCCAAAGTCTAAAGGAGTTTGCACAAAAGGTGTAGCAAAACAATTGTCTACATTAGTTAAAACCCCATACTTTTTACCTATACGCGCAATCATTTCTAAATCTATAATTTCAACCGCAGGATTAGAAGGCGTTTCTAAAAAAATCATTTTAGTATTTTTTTGAATAGCAGCTTCCCATTGCTCTTCTGAAGAATTTGCATCTACATAAGTATGCGTTATTCCAAAACGAGTTAAAATTTTGGTTATCATGGTATGCGTAGAGCCAAAAATACTTCTGGAAGCTACAATATGATCTCCAGCACCAACAACAGCAACAATACTAGCAAACATACTACTCATTCCACTTGCCGTTGCGTAACCAGCTTCAGCACCTTCTAGCGCAACCATTTTTTGAACAAACTCGTCGGTGTTTGGATTTACAAAACGAGAGTAGATGTTTATATCAATTTCCGAAGCAAAAGCAGCACGCATTTGTTCCGCATCCTCAAAAGTAAAACTTGAGGTTAAGTACATAGCTGAGGAATGTTCTCTATTGTGTGTACTCTCGGACTGGATACGTATTGCTTGAGTTTCTTTTTGCATAATCAATTAAATTAACAATTATTTTTTTTGTTTAGCCTGTATTTCCTCTAACTTTTTTTGCCATTTAGATTTTTGCATTGGCTTAGCCATGTGCTCATTTATTTTTGATAAAATTCTTTCTTCATCAATAATATAATGTTTAATTACTAAAGTTTGCGCTATAGTAATCATGTTAGCTAAAAAGTAATAAAAACTTAAACCAGCAGCAAAACCATTAAAGATGAATAACATAAAAAATGGCATAATATTCATCATGATCTTCATATTTTTTTGAATAGCTTCTTGAAGCTCACCTCCTCCAGTTGCCCCTGTTGATGGGGTCATTTGCTGATTAAATCTCATGTAAAAAAACATCGAAATTGCCATTAACAAAGTAAATAAACTTACATGATTTCCATATCCCCAAATGTTAAAAGGTAAATCAAAAACAGAATCAAAAGATGATAAATCCTCTGCCCATAAAAAAGGTTGATGACGTAACTCTATACTTGCAGGAAATAATCGATATAAGGCAATTAAAATAGGCATTTGCAACAAAGCTGGAATACACCCAGCTAAAGGATTTACACCTGTTTGTTTGTACAAAGCCATCATTGCTTGCTGTTTTTTTAAAGGATCGGCATTTTTATTTTCTTCATTTAATTTTTCTAAATGAGGTTTAATTACTCTCATTTTTGCCGAGCTTAAATAGTTTTTGTAGGTAATTGGAAACAAAACTAACTTAATTGCAAAAGTTAATAAAATGATACCTAAACCTATAGAAACACCTAAATTGTTTACCAACAAACTAAAAATTGGATAAATAAAATACTCGTTTACCCATCTAAATATACCCCAGCCTAAATTTAACTGCTCATTTAAATGTAAATCTTCGTAATTGGACAATAAATTAAAATCATTTGGTCCAACAAAAAAAGTTAAGTTGGCACTTGAAGTATTGTTTCCTAATAATTCTAACCCAAATTTAGTATTAAACTTTTTTACATAAGTTGTATCTTCTTGATTAAAAGCAACTGTCATTTGAGGTTTTTGAATTTCACTAGTTTTAGAAATTAAAACTGTTGAAAAAAACTGTTGTTTAAATGAAATCCATTTAACATTACCTTCGAAAGTGGATTGATCATTGGAAGTTTCACTTAAATAATCTCTACCTTCTTTATCCGAAAAATAAAAAATTGAAGCGATTTGTCGCTCTTGTTTTAAACTTTTTTCTTGTTGAGGAGCAATTTGTTCCCATTCCATATTAATTTTATTTCCATCACCAGTAATATATCTATTTAAATCTACCATACTGATATTAAAATCTACTAAATAATCTTTTGGATGTAAAGTATATGTATATTCCATTTTACCTCCATTACTAGCTTGCAGAATAAAACTTACACTTTGATTTTCCTCGGTGATATAAATTGAATCCACTGAGGATTGGAAAAAATAATCGGCTGTACTAAATGATTTTCCATCATGATTAAAACTTAAAAAATACTTTGAACTATCCTTTACAAAAACATTTAAGTTTTCCTGAATATTTTTGGTATAAGCATCATAAGTTCGGAAATTCTTAAGTTGTGCTTGAGCCAAATACGCGCCTTTTTTTGCAATCCACAACTTCACCAAATCATTTTCGATAATCACATACTCATTTTTACCCTGTACTGCAGTGTAAAAAATACCATGTTGTTCTTTTAATTTCTCTGCCTCAAAAACATTTCTCAAACTATCTGGAAGTTTTTGATTATCAAACAATTTTAAACTATCTTTTTCAACATGAGTTTTAGTATTTTTTTCTTTAGAAGATGCAGTATTTTCAACATTTTCTTTAGTGTTTTGCGGTTGAGGTAAAGGTGCTTGAGAGGTTTGATAAAATACAAAACCTACAATTATTAAACCTATTAATACCCAACCAATTATCTGATTCCTATCCATTTTTTCTTATTTATTATCGTATTTTTTATTTAAACTTGCTTGAACAAAATCCACAAATAAAGGCTGCGGATTAGCTACAGTACTTTTATATTCGGGATGAAATTGAACACCAACAAACCATCTATGAGATGGTATTTCAACAATCTCAACCAAACCTGTATCGGGATTTAAACCTGTTGCAACCATACCTTTATCTTCAAATTGTTGAAGATAATTGTTATTAAATTCGTATCTATGACGATGACGCTCCGAAATCAATTCGTTTTTATATGCTTTATGCGACAAACTATCCGCTTTTAGCTTACAAGGATAAGCACCCAAACGCATTGTTCCTCCATAATTAGTAATCTTTTTTTGTTCTTCCATTAAATCAATTACAGGATGTTGTGTATTTTTATCTGTTTCACGTGAGGAAGCATTTAAACCTACAACATTTCTAGCGAATTCAACAACTGCACATTGCATTCCTAAACAAATACCAAAAAACGGAATATCGTTTTCGCGGGCAAATTTAACTGCACTTAATTTTCCTTCAATTCCTCTTTCTCCAAAACCTGGCGCAACTAAAACCCCTGTTAAATCCTTTAGTTTTTCACTTACATTTTCGTCGGTAATTTGCTCAGAATGTATCCAATGTAATTTCACCTCACATTCATTTGCTACTCCTGCATGAATAAAGGATTCGGCGATAGATTTATATGAATCTTTCAACTCGATATATTTACCAACCAATCCAATATTTACAGTATGCTTAGGATTTTTTAATTTTTGTAAAAAGTTTCGCCATGTTAATAAAGGTGGCTCTTGCTCTACTGGAAGATTTAATTTTTCTAATACTACTTTATCCAACTCTTCTTCCATTAACAACAAAGGTACATCATATATAGTTTGTGCATCCAAAGATGCTACAACAGCTTTAGGTTGTACATTACAAAATCTTGCTAATTTATCTTTTAAGTCTCTAGATATTGGATGTTCTGCTCTACAAACTAAAATATCTGGTTGTAAACCGTACTCCAATAATTTTTTAACGCTATGTTGTGTTGGTTTGGTTTTTAACTCACCAGAGGCAGATAAATAAGGAATTAATGTTAAGTGTATAACAATAGAACTACTTCCTAACTCCCATCTTAACTGACGAACTGCTTCGATATATGGTAAAGATTCAATATCACCAACTGTTCCCCCAATTTCTGTAATAACAAAATCGTATTTATCCTGAAATTCTGTAATACTATTTTTAATTTCATCTGTGATATGAGGTATAACTTGTACAGTTTTACCTAAATATTGTCCTTCTCTTTCTTTAGTTATAACATTCAAATAAACTCTACCAGTAGTTATATTATTAGATTGTGAAGTTGGTTCGTTTAAAAAACGCTCATAATGCCCTAAATCTAAATCAGTTTCTGCTCCATCATCTGTAACATAACATTCGCCGTGCTCATAAGGATTTAAAGTTCCTGGATCTACATTTATATATGGATCTAACTTTTGAATCGTTACCGAAAAACCTCTAGCTTGTAATAATTTGGCTAATGATGCTGCTACTATTCCCTTTCCTAATGATGATGTTACACCTCCTGTAACAAAAATGTACTGTGTTTTGGACATATTATCGATTGTTTACAGGTTGCAAAACTACTAATAATTAAAGC
>JBEEPA010000042.1:0-4519 GCA_041191385.1 Bacteroidota bacterium
CACTAAAATTAGTTTGTGAAGAAGCAATAAAATTAAGTAACCAATATCATAAATTTAAACAATGACGCAAATTAGCAACCATATATCAACAATAAAGCAAAGTACATTTATTGCAAATAAGGGGCGTTTTGATGCCTTAAATAGCACCTACCGCCATGTAATAATATGTACAAATGGTTTTCCCTTACAAGGCTATTCAAAAGGGGAAAACATCGACGAACCATTAAACAAAGTTAAGTTGTTAATTGATGTTTCTTACCGACTAGCAAAAAGCGGCTACTTAACAAATAGAGGTATTGAAATAACATTTTACAGGCGTTCACATATTATTGACAATGATACGCCAGTTTTAATTTTGAGAAAATCAAATTATGAGATTTTAGACCCTGAATTAGCTTTACACTTACCATTTACCGATTATTTAAAAAGTCTTTATACAGAGTATTTAAAAGGGGCTAAAATAGACCCTAGACCAGCGAAACGCTTTGATGATTTAAAAGACACCGAAAAACAAGATTTTGAGGTTAAAAGATTTGACAGCATAGAGGATTTAAACCAGCATTGCGGCAATTTACTAAACAAAAAATATGAAAGAAGTTTAGTAATTGCCCATTGGCACAAGTGTAAAGAAAAAGGATTTAGAAAATAGTATCACTATATAATGTTTGTATGATAGCTTTAATTTTAACATTTATTTTAATAGTCTTAATTGTAATGCAATGGTTTACAAAATTGACATAAACAGAACTGAAAGCAGCGAAATACTTCTTAGCTTAGAAAATTTCGACTACTTAACAGATAACTACAATTTACTTTGCTGGTTTTTAGTGGGTAAATGTATCAGTAAAAAAATAAAGTTTAGTTTCTATTCTGAAAAGCAAATTAAAACTTTAAAATTAAATCATGCTGAATTGGTGGCGTTAAATGATTATTGCAAAAACTTTGAAGGTAACAGAATTTTATATAATTTGCATTTCCTAAAATTACAACCTAAAATTTATTAAAATGGGACTAGTTAGAAATGTTATCTTTGAAGGAGAATTTGTTAATGAGGAAAACACCGAAACAACAAAACATACTCTTTCAGCATACGAAATGAAAGGCGGCGTTATGCTGCAATCATTAACCGAGTTGAGACCAACAAACGGACAAATCGTAATTTCTGAATCCAGCAACTTTATTTCAGGCGTTACGCTTGCTGAAGTTGTAGAACTTGAAAAAGAGATTTAAAAAAAATAGCACAAAAAAAAAGCCTTGAAAATTTTCAAGGCTTTTTTTTTGTGCTTTATGATTTAGTTGCTTTTACTAAAAGCACCGAGTAAAGCCGTTAAACCAGCAACAACCAAACTTTTTGTACTTGGGTTTGGGCTTGCTGCTATAACTTGAACTATTGCAAGCCCTACGCCAGCAATTGTAGTTTTCCAGTCAATTAATCTCTTTTTCATCTTTTTTGTGTTTAAATATTTTATTATACAAATGAATTATTGTAAGTATTCCAATTGTTAACTGGATACCCTTGAAAACAATCAAATCAATGATTGTTAAAATTTCCGCTTTCCCAAATATTTCAATAAATAAAATACTTAAAAAAGCCTCAAATATTGAAACAAAATGATTGTTATTGTTAGACATTGTCAATTTTTGAAATATCTGAAATATTAAAAAACTCTCCTATTTCAGTCTCAAAATTTACTGAAATAGCATTTTGAGAATTTTGAAATCTTGAAACCCCAAAATTTACAAGTTTAGCAATTTTTTCCCCTTCTTCTGTTTGTATTTTATAAACATTGTTTATAATTAAATCAGTTTGAATATTTAAATACATATTATATTATTGACTTGTTAATAAATAATTGAAATAATACAATGCAGAAGGTACTGAAGGCGTAATTCTAACATCATAAGCACATGTAACATCTAACTGATATATTTTACTTCCAGCTACATTATATGGAGGATTTACATAAGCAGCCGCAAATGTAGCTTGCAAATCTATCAAAGGTATAACTATATACGGAGCGGTTGAACTTGAACGAATTTCTATGTTTAAAGTTCCTGTTGCACCAACATTTGACTCAATTTGAATAGTTAATTTTGTTTGTTGCAATCTATTATTTAATAAATAATTACACAATATTACCCTTGAAACTGAAGTATCTACCCTGTTTTGTTGACTTCCTAAACCCTGCAAAACAACTAAATTAGTATTTATTGTATTGTTAACCGCCGTTATTGATGAGTTAATTGTAGTTTGGTTTGATGCTGTACTTTTACCAGTGTTTAAAACAGTTAAAGCAACTAGTAAATCATATAAATTAGTAAATCCAGCAGCAGAATTAACTTGTATTAACTTTTGAAAACTAGCTTCTTTTGCTAGTGCATTAGTTGAAGTAATAGAACCGTTTAAATTAGAAATTACAGCGGTTAAATCTACATTGTTTTGATTTGCAAAACTTTGCAACTCTAACAATAAATTTTGAATTTCTGCTATCTCTAAAACCTGATTTGCTGCTGTTGCATCTCCACCACCGCCGCCGCCTGTGCTTTGGTTGTTTCCGTTAAAATTTACATTCATACTATTTTGAATAAATGTTTACTTGAAAATAAGTGTTTGCAGCATCTAAATTGTAAAATACTGTGTTATATAAATCTCTATAAGAAACACAAGTATAAATATCTCTATTTTTCAATTGCAAACCTGAATCAGGAAGAAAACCAAGTGCAACAACTTGCCAAACTGTACCAGTATTTGAAACTGTATTTATTGCTTGAATTTGTACTTTAGTTAAGTTAATTTGATTTAACTTTATTGCAGTTCCTAATTCGTTTTGAATATCTTCAATTCCAAAGAAATTTAAACCAGCTGGAATTTTAACGCTAGCGGTTAAATACTCAGGCTCTCCGCTTCCAAATGTACCGACTTGAATATTCATTATTTTGACATATTAGAGTTGTAAGACTTAATAACTGTCAATTCGTATGAACCAGTCCAGCTATCGTAAAATGAGCTCCTTTGAAAATTGATTTTATACAACGTTTTATCAATTTTGTTGAAATCCTGAGAAACATTTAAATAATCATTAGGAGTAAGCTTTTGACCATTAATAAAGACATTTGCACGCCCAGTATTAATAAATATTATTGCATTGCAATTGCTTTCAACCTCCTGAGTATTTAAATAGTATTTCCTATTTTCAGTATTTGTATTTACTTGCGACATATAAAGTGCTTGCTAAAATTACAGCGAATAACCAATTATTTACTCTTTTTTTTTTGGAAGTAAAGACAAAGCGTTTGTATAAACTTCATTAAAGCTTGAAGGCAAAAAGCCATTTTCCACCCTTACTATTGCCTCTACAATTTTTCTTTGATTTGTTTCATTATTCAACAAATCTAAATCAGTATTTAATGGCAAACCCACTTTTTTAGCAACCACAGCAATATAATTTTTTGTGGCGTTTTCGCTTGGTGGGGCGTACTTATTAATAATTTGCTCTATTGTTTTTAAATTATAAGTTTTATAATAATTAGACAATAAAACAATCAAAGCCCTTAAACCAAATGCAGCACTTTGAAAAACTTCAAAACTTGGATCTTGCGTTTGTGGGCTTATTTTACCTTTCCATTTATTTGCGGAAATACGAATATTACCCCAGTTATTGTTTGTTATCCCTCTACTTGTTTTTACCATTTTTAGACTTATTTAAAAGGTATAAACCACCGACACCAACGACAAAAAGAGTTATAAGCTTTTCAGATGCAATATTATACCAGCTATTTTTTTGTTCTTTTATTTCCTTTTCTTCTTTTTGCTTTTCCCTTTGTTCTACGGTTTTAATTTGTCCGCTTTTCATGGCTGGAGCTATATTAAACCAGGTTGTTGTTGCTGGTATTAAATAACCTGAGCTATTTGTAAAATACTTAACGCCGCCATACTCAACGAGTTTTCCAATTGTTAAAGCTGACTTTGCAGTATTATAAAAGATATTCATTGGCTTTTTTACAAGCTTTCCGCTTTTATCTCTCACATATTTTTCGTACCTATCAGGAACGCCGCCAAAAATCGGCTCTTTATACAAAGGAATAACAGCCCCCTTTTTTAAAAAAAGCTGCTTTCCTTCAAGTTCACTTAAGTAAACAGTAGCCATAAAATTAAATTCCTTTTAATTTTTCAACAGCCATTTTATAAATAATTGGGCTTTCTTTTGCCAGCTTTGCAAGTGCTTCAAGATTATTAATAAAATCCTTATCATGCTTTACTAAAACCGTAATAGCTGCATTAATACGATTTAGTTTTTCTTGTTTAATTTCTGCGTCTGACATATCTAAATTATCATTAATTGGCTTTACTTCTTCTGTTAAGTTGCTACCAAGAATTTGCGAACCTATCCCCATTAAAAGAGTATCTAAAGCAGAATTATTATTATTTTGCTTTCCTTCTTTTTCAAGCTCCTTTATTTTCTGCTTTAAATCATCAATTTCTTTTTGTCTAATTGATTCTTTAATTGCGTTTACTTCG
>JBEEPA010000043.1:0-5533 GCA_041191385.1 Bacteroidota bacterium
TCATAAGCTAATTTTACATCGCCGGTACCAACCCCTAACCAAAAATTATTTTTAAAAATTTGCCAGCCATTTTGCCAAAAAACAAAGCGTAAACTTAAAGAACTGGATTCGTAATAATTGTTTTGTAAAGATTGGATTTCCCAAAAACTACGGTGAATACGGGATAAAAATCCTTTGTGTTGTAAGTAAAATACATTAGCTACGCCTTTTTCTATTTGTGCTACTTCTGTATCCGATAACATGCTAACGCCCAAACTATCTTTACTTAAACCTTTAGAAGTTAAAAATCGGATTAAAGTAAAATGTAAGGCATAATTGTTTGTGGCACTATCCAAGGGAATTCTGCTGCGTTTTTGCCATTCGTTTTGTAACTCGGTTAACTGAATTTGCGCACCCACTAAATAGCCATTTTCTCTTTCGTTTCCTGTAATAGCTTGGTAAGGATTTCCGTTTACACTAGTTGTTGGGTAATTTACATTTATATCTTTTGCTATAAAAACAACATCGTACACCTGTTTAATTTTTACGCCAGCAAAGCCTATCAAACCTAAAAATATTACCATAAAACCATACACAAATACAGTATTTTTTTTACTTAAATAATACATACTTAGTATAAATCCAACTCCTACAATACCCAGTAATAAGGTTAAACTATGAGCTTGTGTGGCAAAATACACAAACCAAATTACAGGTAAAATCAACAAATACTTTACTTTATGCGTAAATTGTTGAACTAAAAAATAAATAAATACCAAACTTAAACTAATGGCTTGTCCCAGTTGAATATGCGATATAAAAGGTGATAATTTTCGGCGATCGAAACTGGCATCGTTTAGTAAATTCCAATTTTTAAAATATCCAATTAAGGAAGCCGAAAAACTAGCTAAAACAAATATTAAAACAATAAAAAGGAAGTGTTTAAAAGGAATTTTGGGTCCGGAAAACACAATTAAAGGCATTACAAAAAATGGAATTTTAACTCGGATATTATCCCATGCATATTTAAAATCTGTAGTGTACAACAATCCCAACAAAAACAAAATAGCAATAAGTAAATACGGAAAAATAAATTTTTTATACCGAATACAATTTTGCCATTTTTGATTAAAATTCCCCAAACATAACCAAGAAATACCCATTATGGCGTAGGAAATACTTATACTGGCTTTGGATAAAACCATACTAGCTCCCCATGTATAAAAGGAAAAAATGTATAAAGCGGTAAAAATTTTTAGTATTGTATTTTTAACTTGCATTTAAAAAAATTATCCTACTATTAACGTTCCAATGGCAGGATTATTGGCAGCTTCGCCTACTTTTAAAGCATGACAAATTTTTACGGAATTTACACCATTTTGTATTGCCTCGAAAGCGTTAGTTAACTTAGGAATCATACCCGCGCTTACCACGCCACTTTGTTTATATTCCTCGAAAAGTTGAGGTGTAATTTGCGAAATCACAGTGCTTTCATCTTTAGGATCTACTAAAACACCAGCCAATTCAAAACCTAAAATTAATTGTGTTTTTTCCAATTTCGCTAATGATTTTGCTACTTCACTAGCAATTGTATCGGCATTGGTATTTAATAAATTACCTTGTTTATTGTGTGTGATTGGTGAAATTACTGGCGTAATTCCCTGCTGAATTAAGGATAATAAAAATGGCGCATTAACCTTATCTACATCACCCACCCAACCATAATCAATAGATGAGTTGTTGCGTTTATGGCTCAATATCAAATTTGCATCTGCACCACACAAACCCAAAGCATTGGTGCCTAAAGCTTGTAATTTAGCTACAATAGTTTTGTTCGCCAAACCAGCATATACCATCGTTACAACATCTAATGTTGCTTCATCCGTAATTCGTCGGCCTTCCACCATTTTGGTTTCAACACCCATTTTATTTGCTAAATCCGTAGCCAATCTCCCGCCACCATGTACCAAAACTTTAGGGCCATTTAAATCGTGAAACGATTGCAAAAATTGTTGTAAACTTTCGTTGTTTTCGATAATACCACCACCTACTTTAACTACCTGTATCATAGCACTAAAATTATATCAATTGTTTTAAAATTGTTTGCATACTAACTACACGGTTTGCAGCCTGATGAATATGTAAAGCATTTTCGCCATCAATCACACTATCATTTACAATCATATTTCTACGTACAGGTAAACAATGCATAAACTTACCATTGTTGGTAAGCGCCATTTTTTCATCGCTAATCGTCCAGCTTAAATCCTGAGATAAAATTTTACCATAAGGTTCCAAAGCACTCCAGTTTTTTACGTACACAAAATCAGCTCCTTCTAAGGCTTTATCCTGATTGTATTCGATAGGTGCATTTTGAGCAAATTTTTTATCCAATTCGTAACCCTTAGGATGCGTAATTACAAAATCATAATCCGTAGCATTCATCCATTGCGCAAACGAGTTAGGAACAGCTTGCGGCAAAGCTTTTGGATGTGGCGCCCAAGTTAACACTACTTTAGGTTTTTGTACTTTTTTAAAGGATTCGATAGTAATTAAATCTGCAAAAGATTGTAAAGGATGTAAAGTGCTGGATTCTAAATTAATAACCGGAACGGTAGAATATTTCATAAAACCCATTAAAACCTTTTCGGCATCGTCCTCCGCTTTATTTTCCAAACCCGCAAAACATCTAATTCCAATAACATCGCAATAGGCACTCATTACCATTGCCGCCTCTTTAATATGCTCGGCTTTTCCGCCATTCATGATTGCACCTTCTTCGGTTTCTAACTGCCAACCATCACTACCCACATTCATAGTTATCACATTCATTCCCAAGTTATAAGCTGCCTTTTGAGAACTCATTCTGGTACGTAAACTAGGGTTAAAAAATATCAGCCCTAAAGTTTTATTTTTACCATAATGCAAATCTGCTAAAGGATTTTGCTTTATTTCAAGAGCTTTTTTTAATAATTCGGGAAGATTTTGAACATCTTCAACAGAAAAAAAGTGCTTCATTTACTTATCTGTTTTTTAAATATTTACAAAGCACAAAAATAGAATATCCCCTTAACATTTTACTAGCTTTATTTAAAAAATTATTATTATAAACATGGTTGATAAATAAAATGGGAATTGATTTCATGGAATTGTACTAGTAATTATTTCAAAAAAATAAATTGTTTCTCACAGAAATCTCAGACTAACACAGATTTTATAGATTTAGATATTTTATATTGCGCTGATTACGTTACACTTAACAGATTTACACAGATAATTTTTATTTTCTATAAAAATTAAAACTTGATTTAAGGAATCTTGAAAAATTGGTTTACAAAAAAACGAAGTTTTTGATTCTGTGAAATCTATCAAACGTAGTGGAATCTGTGAAACAAATAATTAATTTAAAAACTCTGTGTATATCTGTGTGTTCTGTGAGAAATAACCTTAAACTGTCTTAGGTATAATAAAGGGGAATCGATAAATGGCATGTAAAAAATACGGTAAAACCTGATTTTTATCATTTTTAAGTGCAAGATGACAATATTATGACAAACTAATGCTTGTTAATATTGATTTTTGCACACTGTTTTAAAACAACTAACTTGAATCAAATTAAAACCATAGCGTTTACACACAAAACCACCGATTTAAATGATATCGGGAAATTGTACATTGATGAGTTAGACAGAAAAGAAAAATTATCCAAACTTTTACCTTTAGGAATTAAAGAAACCTACTACTTAGCTACTTGTAACAGGGTAGAATTTACATTTGTAGATGATTTTGAACTAAGTAATTCGCGCAAAAAAGATATATTTTTTACAGTTTATCCTACATGGACGAGCGAAGAAATTGATTGGGCGATAGAAAAAGCGCAAGTTTTTGAAGGAAAACAAGCGGTAGAACATTTGTTTAGAACGGCAGCTTCTTTGGATAGTTTAGTAGTGGGTGAACGTGAAATAATTACTCAGGTTAAAAACGCATATACCGAGTGTTTTAACTTAGGTTTAACAGGCGATGTTTTACGAATTGTTACAACTAAAACAATCGAATGTGCTAAAAAAATATACACCAACACCAATATTGCTCGTAATCCGGTATCTATAGTTTCCTTAGCGTTTAGAATGTTAAAGCGATTAAATTTAAGTTTAGATGCACGCGTTTTAGTAGTTGGAGCGGGTGAAACCAATACCAAAATGTGTAAATTTTTATACAAACATGGTTTTAGGAATTTTACAGTTGCAAACCGTACTTTAGCCAATGCACAAACTTTAGCCAATTTAGTTAAAGGCGATGCTTTAGCGTTAAGCGATTTACCAAATTATACCAAAGGATTTGATTTATTGTTAACTTGTACAGGAAGCGATACAGCTATTTTTACACCGCAATTATACTCGGCAATATTAAATGGCGAAACTACTAAAAAAGTTGTGGTAGATTTAGCTTTACCAAACGATGTAAGCAAGGAAGTTCTTCAAAATAACTTAATCAACTACATCGAAATTGAAAGTTTAAAAAAGATATCCGAAAAAAACTTACAAGAACGCCATAAAGAATTGGCAAAATGTGAGGTTTTTATTGATAAATATTTAGAAGCTTTTGAGGAATCTTTTCATCAGCGCCAAATTGAATTGGCAATGCGCGATGTACCGTTACGCATGAAAAAAATAAAAGAAAAAGCTTTTAACGAGGTTTTTGTAAAAGATATCCAAAATTTGGATCCTAAAAGCAGGGAAGTACTGTATAAAATGTTTGATTATCTCGAAAAAAAATATATTTCGGTACCCATGAAAATGGCAAAAGAAATATTAATCAAAAAATAAAAAAAAGGGGTTGATGTAAATCAACCCCTTTTTTTATAATGGTTATTTTACCATTTTCCTTGTAAAATTTTAATTAAATCTACAATTGCCCAAATACCACAACCACCACCAGTTAAAATGAATAAGATATTCCATCCTACAGGACGACCTGCATACCATCTATGTGCAGCTACAGCTCCTAAAAAGAACCAAAGAACCACTAAAATGATAGTTTCATTATCCATTTTTGATTCTGTAGAAGATTCATTTGCAGTTACTTCGTCAGCTATTACAACATTTTGTTCTTCAACAACATTTGATTGTTCTTCAACTGTTACCACTTTAGATTGTTCAGTAACATTGTTTTGTACAGGAAAAGATGCATAAGTAACCCCTGCAGTTAACAACCCTAAAGCTAAAATTAATTTTTTCATGATTTTTTTGTTTTAATTAATAAATAATGTTGCAAATATAATAATCAAAAATAAATATCGATTATTTTCGCTAAAAAAATTATTTTTTAATTTATTCTAATGTTTAAAATAAAAATTTCGATATTAATGGTGTTGATTTTTATATCAACTAACTACTTGTTTGCCGATACTTCAACAGTTTATATTGGTACTATAACTACTAGTACCAAACAAATATATACATATAAAATATCTTTTAAGATAGATAAAAAGGGGAATATAAAAGGAACTAGTACTACAGATATTTATGGTAAAAATAAAACTACATCTGAAATT
>JBEEPA010000044.1:0-8158 GCA_041191385.1 Bacteroidota bacterium
AAAAACAAATAAATATTTTCCTTTATTTTAAAAAGTGGATGCATTAATGGGCTAATTTAAAATATTCGTTTTTTAATTTGTCCAAATTTACCGGTACTACCCCTACTTCCTCACAAACCAATCCACCAGCTAAATTGGCTAAAAATGCAATTTGTTTATTTGATAAACCATAGGTTAAAGCCAAAGCTGCTACTGAAATTACAGTATCTCCTGCACCAGAAACATCCGCAATATTTCGTAATTGAGCAGGTAAATGAATGTTTTCAGTAGAATTTAGCATTAAAACTCCCAATTCTGATAAGGTAAGTAATATGTTTTGAATATTTTGTTTTTGTGCAAAAGCATTTAATTCTTTTTCTAATAAAACAAAATCCGATTTAGTAATATCTACTTTAATTCCCTCCACAAATTCTTTAAAATTTGGCTTAAATAAATGAGTATTTGGATAAGCCCAAAAATTATTTTTTTTAGGGTCTACACAAATTTTTGCACCTTGTGATAAAGCAATTTCTGTAATTAGTTCTATTAAATTATCATTTAGCAAACCTTTATCATAATCTTCAAAAATAACTACATCAACAGAGTTTTTATGGAATAAATCATTAATTTTTTCCATAAATAAGGCTTGTGCAGCTTCGTTAATATTTTGTTTATCTTCCTCGTCAACCCTTAAAATATGATGACTTCCAGCAATGATACGCGTTTTGGAAATAGTTGGACGATTTTTTAAGCGCACAATACCCTCATAGCCTATTTGTTGTTCTTTTAATAAATCTAAAAAAATATCCCCTTTAGTATCTTCACCAATAACACCCGCCAACAAAGTTTTAGCACCTAAAGCTTTTAAATTTAAAGCTACATTTGCTGCACCACCCAAACGATTTTCGCGATTTTTTACATCAAAAATTGGTACAGGAGCTTCTGGTGAAATACGATTTACACTGCCAAATAAATAAGCATCCACCATAACATCACCTACAACTAAAGCAGTAATATTTGGAATATCCTTAAAAAAATCTTGTACTTTTTGGTCGTTCATAAAAGTAGTTTAAATTACCTCTAACAATTTTTCCAATCCAATTCCTCTGGAACCTTTTAATAAAATTGTTTGTTTTTGTATAGGTGAATTTTTAAAATAATCGATTGCATCCAATGTATTTACAAAACCTCTACAATCTTTTGGTAATTGTAATGCACTAAAATGAGTGCCTACAAACACCCCTTTCAAATTATTTTCTTGCACGTAATCCAGAATTTTTTGGTGCTCAACAACAGCATAATCTCCCAACTCAAACATATCCCCCACAATAAAAAATTTATCTTTAATTTTTAACTCGTTAAATGCTTTTAAAGCATTCAACATACTATTTGGATTAGCATTATAAGCATCTAAAATTAAAGCATTTCCATTTTTAGATTGCGAAATTTGTGAACGATTATTTTGGGGTAAATATTCCTCGATAGCTCTTACAGATTCTTGCATTGGAACATTTAAATACTTACCAACCGCCAAAGCTGTTAAAACATTTTGAACATTGTATAAGCCAAATAATTGCGTTTGAATTTTATAAACTTGTTCATCCACTTTTACCTCGATACACAAACAACCATTTGTATTACTTTGGTTGCTCAACAATTCCACATTTTGCTTACCATATTTGTAAATATTAGGATAATTGGGTAAACTCACTTGTAAACTTTCTTCATTTTCGTTGAAAAAAATCAGCTTATCCTCCGCTATTAAATGTTTGTACATTTCGGTTTTACCCAAACGTACACCTTCTAATCCACCAAAACCCTCTAAATGCGCCGAGCCAATATTGTTGATTAAACCATAATTAGGTAAAGCAATAGAACACAAAAAATCTATTTCTTTTTGATGATTTGCACCCATTTCCACTACAGCAATTTCGTGTTCTTTTTGGATACTCAATAAAGTTAAAGGAACGCCAATATGATTGTTTAAATTCCCTTGAGTATAAGCTACTTTATACTTTTTTTGTAAAACGGCAGCCAACAACTCTTTGGTTGTTGTTTTACCATTAGAGCCTGTTAAAGCAATAATCGGAATATTTAAAAATTTGCGATGATAAGTTGCTAAACTTTGTAAAGTTTGCAAAACATCATTTACATAAATACATTTTTCAATGTTTTGTAAATTAGAATCGTCTACAACACTGTACAAAGCACCTTGCTGAATTGCCTGTTGCGCAAAGGAATTCCCATCAAAATTTGCTCCTTTTAATGCAAAAAACAAACATTTATCAAAAATTTTTCGGGTATCAATAGAGATACCCGAAGATTGTAAAAAAAGTTGATGTAAATGCGCTATTTCCATTTTAATCTACTAAAATTTCGCCAGTCATTTCTTTTGGAGTAGCTACCCCCATCATTTTTAAAATAGTTGGAGCAATATCACCTAATTTACCATTTTTAATTTTTTTGTAATCGTTATCGATTAAAAAACAAGGAACTGGATTAGTTGTATGCGCAGTGTTTGGTGAACCATCCGGATTCATAATAAAATCGGCATTTCCATGGTCGGCAATAATCATAAAACTATAACCTTTATTTAAACCCGTTTCAACCACTTTTTGTACCGATTGGTCCACTGTTTCACAGGCCTTAATTACGGCCTCTAAAATTCCAGTATGACCCACCATATCAGGGTTTGCGAAGTTTAGACACACAAAATCAACTTCTCCTTTTTCTAATTCTTTACAAATTTTTTGTGTAACCTCTGGCGCACTCATTTCGGGTTGTAAATCATAAGTTGCTACCTTTGGTGAGGCAACCACAATACGTTGTTCTCCCTCAAATAATTCTTCTCTACCACCGCTAAAAAAGAAAGTTACGTGCGGATATTTTTCTGTTTCAGCAATTCGAATTTGTTTTTTTCCAGCAGCAGATAAAACTTCACCCATTGTATTGGATAAATTATCTTTTTCATAAGCTACAATTACATTTTTAAAAGTATCATCATACTTCGTCATGGTTACATAATGTAAATCCATTTTATGCATATTGTGCTCATGGAAATCCTTTTGAGATAAAGCAACTGTAATTTCTCTACATCTATCTGTACGGTAGTTATAACAAATCACCACATCACCCTCTTGGATAGTTGCTATAGGTTCATTTTGTTTATCAACCATTACTATAGGTTCAATAAACTCATCCGTTAAACCTTTATGATACGAACGTTCGATAACCGCAACAGGGTCAACCGCTTTTTCACCCACACCATGCACCATTAAATCGTAAGCCAACTTAACACGTTCCCATCTGTTATCTCTATCCATAGCGTAATATCTTCCACAAATAGAAGCAATTTTACCATTGCTATTTTTTAAATGATTTACTAAATTTTGCATACAATCTACTCCACTTTTAGGATCGCAATCTCTACCATCTGTAAAAGCATGAATAAATACATTTTCCATACCTTTCATCTTAGCTAAATCACACAAAGCATGAAGATGTGCTTGAGAGGAATGCACTCTACCCTCGGAAACCAAACCTAATAAATGAACATTTTTTCCGTTTTTTTTCGCATAATCAAAAGCATCTACTATAGCTTTATTGCTAAAAAACGATTGATTTTTAACTTCTAAATTAATCTTAACCAAATCCTGATACACTACTCTACCTGCACCAATGTTTAAATGTCCAACTTCCGAGTTCCCCATTTGTCCGTCTGGTAAACCTACTTCCTCTCCACAAGTTATCAATTCCGAATTGGGATATTTTTGATACAAACTATCAATAAACGGCGTATTAGCCATATAAATAGCATCGGATTTAGTTTTGTCGCCATGACCCCAACCATCCATGATAATTAAAACGAATTTTTTAGATGACATATCTATGATTTTTTAAGATTATTCAATATTATTTTTGCCTTGCGAATATACTAAAAGCAAAATAAAATAATTGTAAAGTATATAGGTTTTTGTTTACTTTTTAGCGTTTATAAAATCGATTACAGGTTGTGTGATATCCAAAACCGAATCTGCATACATAAAAGTGTTGGTATTTAGCGGCGAAAAAATGTATTGATAGTTATTAATTTTGCCATATTCGTAAACCCAATTATTAACTTTTTGTTCGATATCCTGATTTAAAAATATTGTAGAATCCTTTAAAGCTTTTACCAATTTAATTTCTAAACTATCCAATGCAATTTGAGCTTGATAAATTGATTTTAATTGATTTTGTGTTGCTTTATCTAGAGCAATAATACTTTTTAACGAATCTACTTTTTGCTTTTCTTTAGCTAAATACATCTGGATTTTACTTTCGTAATTTGTAATGTTATTTCTGTAAACATCAGCTAATTCAATCTTGTTGTATATTTCTGTAATATTTACATAGCCTGTTTTATTTTTATTGCAGGCAATACTAATGATTACCAATACTATCCAAAAAAACTTAGGCATATTGCTTTTCAAAATATTGCATTGCATCAATTAAAGCTTCTACACTTTCTAATGGTAAAGCATTGTAGATAGAGGCTCTAAAACCACCAACGGAACGATGACCTTTTAAACCACTTAACTCGCGCTCATCTGCTAATTTCAAAAACTCTTTTTCTAAATCCTTATTTTTTAACACAAAAGTTACATTCATTTTAGATCTATCTTCCACTGCTGCAGTACCCTCAAACAAGGTATTTCTATCAATTTCTTTATATAAAATTTCGGCTTTATGATTATTGATTTTTTCGATAGCTTCCACTCCGCCTATTTTTTTCAACCATTGTAAAGTTAACATCGAAACATAAACCGAAAAACATGGTGGAGTATTAAACATACTTTCGCCATCGATATGTGTTTGATACTGCAACATAGATGGAATTACTCGTGATGTTTTGCCTAAGCAAGATTTTTTCACAATCACTAAAGTAGCACCTGCAGGACCCATATTTTTTTGCGCCCCAGCATATATCAAATCAAACTTACTTACATCAATTTTTTTACTAAATATATCCGATGACATATCAGCAACCATTGGTATAGGAGAATTAGGAAACTCTTGATATTGAGTTCCAAAAATGGTATTATTTGTAGTAATATGCAAATAAGATGCGTTAGGATCTATCGTATAATTTTTAGGAATATAGTTAAAGTTTTTGTCTTCTGAGCTTGCAATAACATCAATTTCACCAAATAACTTTGCTTCTTCAATTGCCTTTGTTGCCCATGTTCCTGTATTGATATAATCGGCTTTTCCATTAACTGGCAAAAGGTTTTGTACCAACATTGTAAATTGTAAACTTGCACCACCTTGTAAAAACAAAATTGCATAATCAGAGGGTACCTGTAACAATTCACGAACTAGGTTAATTGCATTTTCCATAACAGGAATATATTCTTTAGAACGATGCGACATTTCTAAAATGGATAATCCTGTACCTTCAAAATCTACACAAGCTTGTGCCGACTGAATTAAAACTTCGTTAGGTAATATGCACGGACCTGCACTAAAATTATGAACCAATTTTGATTTGGGTTGTATCATCTTATTTTTAATTTAAAAACAACAAAATTAAACTTTATTCCTTAATTATCAATATGGTTTTTTAACTCTTTTAACCAAAAAACCAGTAGGCAAAAAATATTGCAGCGCATGCCCCAGCTAAATCTGCTAATAAGCCACAAGTTAAAGCATATCGTGTTTTACTTATTCCTACTGAGCCAAAATATACCGCTAGAACATAAAATGTGGTTTCGGAAGAGCCTTGGAATATTGATGCTAATTTTCCTGCAAAACTATCTACACCATGCGTTGTAAAAGTATTAATTACCATAGCCTCGGCACCCGAACCGCTTAAAGGACGGATTAACGCAACAGGTATAGCGTCAATAAATTCGGTTGCAAAACCCATATAGGCTACAACATATTTTATGGCATTGGTAATTTCTAACAAAACTCCTGTGGTTTTAATTAAGGCAATTGCAACCAAAATACCTATTAAATAAGGAGCAATTTTAAATGCAGTTTGCACACCACTTTTAGCCCCATCAATAAATGCATGATAAACATTTATCTTTTTAACTAAACCATTTATAATAAAAAACACAAACACCAACATCAATAAAAATCCCCCCAAAGCTCCTAAAACTGTGTCGAATTGATGAGTACTTAACCATAAAGGTAAAAACATGAATATGGATAAAAACAGGGTTACAATTCCTAAATAAGTTAAAACTGTAAAATTTATTAAATTAATTTTTTGATAGATGGATGTAACGATTAATCCTGCTAAAGAGGAACAAAATGTAGTGAGTAATACAGGAATAAAAATATCGGTTGCTTGTGCCGAATTATACTGAAATCGTAAAGCTAAAATAGCTAGTGGAATAAGAGTTAAACCAGAGGTATTTAATACCAAAAACATAATCTGACTGTTAGAAGCAGTATCTTTTTGGGGGTTTAATTCCTGCATTTGTTCCATGGCTTTTAATCCAAATGGTGTTGCAGCGTTTCCTAAATTTAAGGCATTGGCACTAAAATTTAACATGATAGATCCCATTGCGGGGTGATTAGCTGGAATTTCGGGAAATATTTTGGTAAAAAACGGACTCATTTTTTTGGATAATTTCTCCACCAAACCACCTTGTTCTCCAATATTCATCAAACCCTGAAACAAAGTAATATATCCACCATAATATAAACACAATTGTATCCCATCTTTTGCGCTGGTAAAAGTGGCGGTCATCATATCCGAAAAAATTTGATAACTCCCTCCAAAAAATTGAAATATTGCAAATACAAAAGAAACTATAAAAAATGAAGCAAAAATCCAGTTTAAAGCCATAATTTAATTTTGCGCTAATTTACAAAATTCAATAGGATAATTTGATATTTTTTGTGAGTGTTGTGCGGTTAATAAAATAACATCAAATTAATTTCGTTATAAAATATAATTTCACTAAATTTATATATCACATTTAAAATAAAAATTATGAAAAAATTAGTATTAGTATTTAGCGCATTAGCTTTTGTTGTTACACTTAGTTTAAGTTCATTTGCCTTAAACGGTGGCGATAAAGATAAAAAATGCTGTAAAACCGAAAACAAAACTGAGTGTAACAAAGATAAAGAACACTGCAAAAAAGAAGGTGATAAAAAATGTTGCAAAAAATCCGACAAAAAATGTTGTAGTAAAGAGGAAAAACCGAAATTAGAAGAAGAAAAAAAATAATTAAACTGTAGTTTCTCATTAATACACACAGTTGGTGAGAAACTTCATTTTATCATTTATTTTTAATATTTTTATAATCTCTCAAATAAACGATTCTCATTTAGAAAATATAAAATTATAGTTAATTTTTATAGTTCATACTTCCATAACTATTTTTCATCCCAAAATGTATCTGTAAGGTAAAAAACCGTATCAATAAAATATAAAATTTCGTTTCTTGTCAATACATTTTCTTCATGTAAATATTCTAATATTATTCCTAATTCAGGATTTATTTAATCATTATTTCTATTATTCACAAAACCATTTTGTTTCAAAAAACTTTTTACTAAATTCAAATCAGTATTTTCAGTAATAACAACAAAAGCCTGTTTAACAATACAAAATAATACATCTTTATCTTTAGTAAATCCAATCAATTCATAAGCTGTATCTGGAAAAAAATAATTATGCAGAAGTAGATTATAAAAGTAATCTTTCCAGGAACTATAATAAATTGAATCATTTAACTTCAAAACATTCTCAGAATCTTTTAGATAAACTTTTTGCTCTGCTCCTTCACTTACATATTGTGAAAAATCAATATTTTGAACCCAAAGATTGTTATTTGAAATATAAATTTCTAACCTCTTTGCTTCTTAACTTTTGTGATACTTTTTATCTTCAATTGTTCTACCTGTTCTTTCGCCATTTTTAAGCTAACTGGTGATTGTTTGGATAATTGTTCCAAACCTAACTTCGCTCTTTCCTGAAAGGATATTGAATAATTCATATTTCATTATATTAGGCATGTAAAAATTTAGTGAAATTTTAATTCACTAATATTTTAAACTGATTCCCCTTTATTATACCTAATATCAATTTCTCACAGAACACACAGATATTCACAGAGTTTTTTATTTATACTTTTTTTTCACAGATTCCACTACGTTTGAAAGATTTCACAGAATC
>JBEEPA010000045.1:0-6603 GCA_041191385.1 Bacteroidota bacterium
TACCATCGATTTTGCTGTAAAAGAAGTAGATAAAGTATCTAATAGAACCAAATATTTAACAGCTACTTTTCCAATAACTCAGTTGGAATCTATAACTTCTAGTCAAAAAATTGTGGCTTCAAATGTAAAATTCCGTGGACTTAATGTAATTAAATCTATGCGAACTTTTCTTTTTGATATGAATACACAAAAGAAACTTACGGATCAAATTTTAATTAATGATGGAAGATATACCGAAACTGCAACAGTTCATATTCCAATTGTTATATGCCAAGGTAATAGAGATAAATCAGATAGTGGTTTTGAAATAACAGTTTCGGATGTTGAATTAGATAATTTTTCAAAATCTGCAATCAAAAATGCTGCATTTGCTGATTTAAATCAAATAAATTGGAAACCGAATTCTAGTATAAATACTGAAATCAAAAGTGAATTTAGTAAATTAATCTCTTCTTCTGCAAAATCACAAAGAGTTAAGGATATGGCTTTAAACTTATTCCAGTCTAATAATTATCAAACCATCTAAATACTAAAGATATGAGTTATTCTAGGAAATATAAAGAAACGATAACAGTTAGAGGATCTAAAACTATTAATGTATCATATCCTAAATCTGAAAATGGAGGTAGTAAATCTGTAACTGTTGATTATATTGAAAATGTACCTGTTGATGTAAATATTTACGTTGATACAGACCCATTTGATGATAGTGTTGAAAGCTGTAATAATAATGTAAACCTACTTACAGGTGCTGTTGTTGCTACTGAAACTGCTCAAGTTGTTTCTATTAATAAAAATTCTAAAAAAGTTGCAAATACTATTGTTAATGGCTTTTTTGATTATATACGTTCCGAAATTAGTCAGCAAATATCCGAATTAACACAAGGGATAGATTCTCAATTAATGCATCTTAAAGAGCTATCTAAGGCTGTACTCGACAAAAAGAGACAGATGGAAGGTGATTTTTCTCGTATTTCTAGCAGATATATTAAAACATTCGAAGATTTAAATAATGAGTTATCAAACAGGATTTTCGAATTAGATAAACCTACTTTTGTTTTTAAAAAAGAATTAGATAATCAAAACATTCGTTCAACAAACAATGATTTAGTTAATACTGTTGTTGTTTTTGGAAAAGAAGGTAGTGATTTACAAACTAAAATAAGTACGTCAATAGCAAAAAAAAGAGCATTAGATACATTAAATAAAGCTTAGGTTTTTTTATGTCAACAAAAAAAATTAAATACTACTGTACAACAAAGTATGTTGAATGAAAATTTGGAATCTTCCCAATATACTCCAGTTTGTTTTATTGAAACCAAAGCCGATAAAAGTGAAATTACTAAAGGTTTAAATGGTGCATCATTCATTATTAATTTTCAACAAAATACTACAAAAAATAAGTTAATCGAGCAATTTAATGAGACGAAAAATTCATGGAGTACACTGTCAAAAGATTACAATGATAATCTTAAATTATACTTCAATGCAGAATTAAATAAAACCTATACTTCTGCAGATTTACATGCGGTAAGAGTAAAAGAAATGATTCAAAAAATAGCTAATTTAAGTTCAATCCAAACAATCAGTATTTAAAATTTTAAAAAATATAACAATGAAAGAGTTAAATGAAATAAGATTTAATGAAACCAATATTCAATTAAAAGACAACTTGGTTAAAGGCTCTATACTTCCAGAAAAAATTGCAGAATTAAATAGAACAATTACAATACAAGGCAGCACTATTATCGAGGGACCTGTGTATGCGCACAAGTTGGAAATCCAGCAAGGAGATTCCGAAATTCATGGTGCCGTTTTTACACACCTTGAACTTTATGTAAATAGTGAAGCCACTGGCAATATTAGCTTTAAAAAAAGTGTAGGTTCTGCAAATTCAGTAGTATCTAGAGCTAATCATTGCAACTTAATGTTTCATAGCGATATAAATGCAAAAAGTGTTACTTTATATAATGCTTTTGTTGCAGGTAGTATTTATGCGGATGAAATAATTTTGGAAAATTGTGTTGTAATTGGTGGTGTATTTGCAACTCAATCAATAGATTTAACCAATTCCTTTGTGGGTACCTTTAATTCTCCATCGGTTAGGATAGCCCAAAATGTAAGTTTATTATTACCTAGTGCATTTTCTATCGAACAATTACTTGTAGTTCCAGGTTCTAAATTATATAATTTAAGCTTAGCCGATTTAGGTTCTTTATATAAGGGCTTACAACAATCAGAAAATTCGGGTAAAATCGAAATGAATATTGAGCATGATGAAGTTAAAACAACTTTAACCAATGATGAGGTTTTAAAAACATTAAGATGTTATACAGTAGTTGGTAAAGTTTTAGCGGCAGATTTATTAGATATAGATAAATTTCAAAATCATTTTTTATTAACTGCAGCTAGTTTAGGCACTCAATTATTAAAAACATATGATTTAGGTGTTGATGTAAACGGGCAAACAGCAACTTTAACTATGGATAAAATTAAAGATTTCTTTTTCAAAATTTTACATGGCAAAATCGAAATCCAAGATATCCAAGGAAATTTCAATATTTCGGATATAACAGGAAAATTTAATTAACGTTTTCATTTTTTTTGCAAAATTTATTATGTATATACATAATTTTAATATATTTGCTAAAATTATTAAATATTTTTTTAGGCGGTATCCGAAAAGCCATAAATGAGTAGGAATTATTTTAATAGTAATAAATGGAAAATCTTTGTGAATACAATTGTTGGATTGAACTTTTAGACCCTATAATTACTGCATTATTGGGGCTATTATTATTGAGTAAAATCGAATCAATTAAAAATAGTGCTACTAAATCATATGATTTTACAAAAAAATGGGCGGATGAATTTTACTTAGTGTGTAATGAATACATGAATGGTGTAGAAAAATTTTTATCAAGACTCCATAAATTTCAAAATTTAAATGACAAAAACAATTCCATAGGGACAAAAATTCAATTACAAATAACAGATTTAAATCTTTTACTTCCTGAGTATGATTTAAGAATTCGTCGGATGACTTCACTTTTACCCAAATCAAATACTAAAATTGAATCAATTTCTAATGAAATACTAAATAAATTGGACAGTATGATTAAAAGTGGAAAAGGAAATTTTGATGATGTATCATCTTTAATTAGAGATTTTAACAAAGCTGCTAATGAAACTCATAAAGAAATGCTAAAGCTTAAATAATATTCCAAATTATATTAATCAAAGTAATTGTAAAAAAATTATAAGGTATTGTATAATGGTTACTAAAAAATACCAAAATAAATTTTTAAAATCTTGAATCTACTATGAAAAATCAAATAAGAATTTTATTATACTTTTTATTTTCTGTTTATGGGTTATTTAGTCAAAATTTGGTTCCGAATCTTGGAACATATTTAACAAGTGTTACAGGTCCAATTTCAAGTAATTCGAGTGTTTTTTTTGATAATAATAATCAAACACCTCTTCAGCTTAGAGAAGGGATACGAAGTTGCGTCTCGAATGGGGGTAGAACCATAGTAAATTGTAATCGTCGTTATGGTGAATTAGGTTCAGGAACTACATTTACTTTTGATTTATCTTCAACTAAAAAAATCACAAGTATTTCACTTAATAATTTAATGGCCCCTTATTGGTGGCTAGAAACTTCGACAAGTTTTAGTTATAGATTAACATCACCTAGATTTCAAATATTAACTAGTTCTTCTAGCCTAGGTCCATGGAACATAATAAAAGATACAACAATTACCATAACTGCACCTACGGCAGTTAATTTAAATATTAGTTTAAATAAAATATCAAGGTTTTGGAAAATTCAGATTTTGAATGCTCCAGACATTAATGTAGGTTGTTGTGCTGATAATTTAAGAGCTGAAAGACCTTTAACTTTAACAGAGATTCAATTTTTTGAAGATGCTAATTTAATTTCTTCAACAAATCCAAGTCCTTTAATTGACGGTCAATGTACTCAACTAACAGCTGCTGTTTCAGGTGAGACATACTTGTGGTCAACTGGAGAAACCACACAGTCGATTAATGTTTGTAATTCAGGAACTTATACTGTTCAAGTAACCAATACATCATTTAAAGGTAACCAAGACCATACAGCTTCAATTTCGGTAACTACTTTAGGTCAACAAGATAATTTACATAGCCCAAATGGTGAAGTTTATTCTATTTATAAACAAGGTAATACTGTATATTATGGAGGGGACTTTAATGCAGTAGGTCCAAGTACAGGAAGTGGGGCAAAAATTAATTTAAATAATGCCCAACCAAATACAAATTTACCAAGAATTGTAGGTACAATTAATGTAACTATACCTGATGGAGCAGGTGGATGGTTTGTTGGAGGTAATTTTAGTAGAATAGGTAATTATGATATTAAAAATTTAGCGCATATTAAATCGGATAATAGTGTTGATTTAAATTTTAAACCTCAACCTAATAACACTGTGTTTTCTTTATTATTAAATGGAAGTTATTTATATGCTGGAGGACAATTTACTACTGTAAAGGATTTAACTAATAATTATTTAGTTAAAATTGACAAAACAACTGGTGAACCAATATTTTGGAATGCTTTTGCAAATAATATAGTAAGAACAATACAGTTTTATGATGATAAAATGATTGTTGGAGGTGAGTTTACTTCAATTGGAGGGCAAACTCGAAATAGATTAGCTGCTTTAGATACAACATTTGTACAAGCAACTTCATGGAATCCAAATGTTAACGGAACAGTTCATAAGGTTTATGTTGCAAACAATAAATTATATATAGGAGGAGCCTTTACAACTATATCAGGAGTTAATAAGTCTAGAGGAGCTGGGTATTCATTACCTGCATTTAGTTTAGATGGATATGATTTTGGTGCAAATAATACAATTTTAGATTTTAAATTGCATAATAACATATTGTATGTTGGTGGAGAATTTACCATAATTGGAGGGCAAACAAGAAATAGAATTGCGGGACTAAATCCATTAAATGCATCAGCAAATTCTTTTAATCCTAATTCGGATGGAGTTGTAAGAGCAATTGAGATTAATAACAATAATATAATTATTGGTGGAGATTTTAGTACCATAGGTGGTGTTAGCAGAAACCGAATAGCATCATTAACAACAACAGGAAGTTTAAATAGTTGGAATCCTAATGTAGTTGGATTAAAAGGTAATTCTTTTAACCTTAATACTATTGTTATTAATGAAAATGAGATTTATATAGGTGGTAATTTTTATAGTGTGGGCGCAATTACAAGAAATAACTTAGCTGCAATAGATGCTACAACAGGTTTATTATTACCATGGAATCCTAATGTAAATAATATAGTTCGAACAATTTATGCGGATGCTACAAATGTTTATATTGGTGGAGATTTTACTAGTGTTAATGGCTCTGTTTTAAAAAATAGAATTGCACAAATAAATGCTACTACAGGAAATGCTACTGGTTGGAATCCAAGTGCCAATGGTAGAATAAATGCAATTTTAATGGATGGAACAACTTTATATGTTGGTGGAGAATTTACAAGTATAGGAGGAGGAACAAGAAATAGAATTGCAGCAATTAATGCAATTACTGGTGCTGCTTTACCTTTTAACCCAAATGCAAATAATAATGTAAACGCATTTGCTTTAAATGGGGACACTTTACATATTGGTGGTAGTTTTACAAATATTGGTGGACAGACTCGCAATAGAATTGCAAGTTATAAAATATCAAATAATAGTTTGTTAGCTTATGATTTAAACGCAAATAATAATGTTAATGCTATTGCGGTTAAAGGAAATAAGTTATAAATAGGTGGAATTTTTACTAATATTGGAAATAAAAATATTAATGGTTTTGCAGAATTTGATATTACAAATAACGTTATAACAGATTTAAACTTAAACGCTACAACTGGAGGTGTAAATGTTTTAGTTGCAATAGACTCTTTAGTTTATGTGGGAGGAAATCATCAAATTGCTAATAATGGCCAACCAATAAACAATTTATCTTCTATTAAAACTTTTAGTGGATTAACAGGCTATTGGCAACCTAAACCTAATGATATTATAAGAGCTATTTATGTTGCAGATGATAAGGTATATGTAGGTGGTAAATTTACTACCATACAAAATAGATATCAGCCATATTTTGCAAGTTTAGATTTATTTAATAGCGGTAAGGCCCTAAAAATTTCATCTTTAAATAAAATCGATGTATGTAAAGGAGATAGTTTAGAAATTATAGGTACGGATTTTATACAAATTTCTTCTGTAAAATTGGGTAATGCTGATTTAAAATTTAAAGTTAAATCTACAACAAGTATAAGTGTACTTATTGATACTGCTTTAATAGGTAAAATTACCATAGCAAATACATTAGGTCAAGATGTTAGTTTGCAAACAGTAAACGTGAAAAGCTCACCAACAGTAAGTGTAAACAATGCTTCAATATGTGTTGGAGGGACAGGGGCAACATTTACAGCAACTACCAATGCTAATAATCCAAGTTATGTATGGAGTGGAAATGGAACTGGAGCAAATTCAACAACCACTGGAACAACTGCTGGAAATTATACTGTAACGGTTACGG
>JBEEPA010000046.1:0-9834 GCA_041191385.1 Bacteroidota bacterium
TTATTTAACCCTTTATCTCGCGATAGTTTATTTTTAACTTATTCTCAAGATAGTTTATATAAAGATTACAAATACGCTAAATACACCAACTATTTGTTGCATAACAATTGGATTGCTTATCAGGAATCACCTAATAAATACATAACTCTAGATCCTTATTACGATATTCAATTTGGCAAGGAGTTTTCTCCAGATAACCGTAATATTTTTAAATATCGTAGAGGCGTTTTAGCTCAAGGACAAATTGGTAAACGGTTGAAATTTTTCTCCGTTTTATCCGAAAATGTAGCAAAGTACGATTCTTACACTAAAGATTTTATTTATGCAACAAGAGTTTCCCCAGGAGAAGGTTTTGCAAAAATTAGGGATGATGGAGCAGTTAATATTTGGCAATCTGTTGGTGCTTTGGAGCTAATGGTTACTAAAGAATTTAAATTTACTTTTGGTCATGGCAAAAATTTTATTGGGGATGGTCATCGTTCTTTGTTGTTATCAGATAATGCAAATAGTTACCCTTTTGCAAAAATGGATTTTAAGTTTTGGCGCTTTAAATATAGTGCTATTGTAGGCGAATTTATTGATATGTATAACCGCCCAAATAGAGATGCTTTACGTCAAAAATCTTATGGTTCATTTCATCATTTGGATATAAAATTAACGAAGTGGTGGTATCTAGGATTGGTGGAAGCTGTTATATGGAAGGGCGATAGTTTACAACGTAGCTCTTTTGATATTAATTATTTAAATCCTTTTATCATTATGCGTCCACAAGAACTAAATTTGGGGTCGCCAGATAATATGTTAATTGGCTTCACAGCTAAGGTTATCCCTACAAATTATTGGAAAATGTATTCTCAATTGGTATTAACCGAGTTAAAAACGGATGAACTTTTTGGAGGTAACAATTGGTGGGCAAATAAATATGGCATGCAAGCAGGAACTAGAATTAGTAATTTAAAAAAGTTTCCTGGTTTTACCTTCCAAGCCGAGTATAATTTTGTTCGCCCTTTTACCTATTCTCATAAAAATTCGGCTCAAACCTACGGACATTTTTATCAGCCTTTAGCGCATCCTTTGGGGGCTAATTTTCAGGAAATGTTGGCAATTTTTTCGTATCGATACAAAAGATTTTTTACACAGTATAAAGCTGTATATCATCAAGTTGGAAAAGATAATAACGAGTTAACTTCTGTTGGAAACGATATATTTAGAAGTTACGAATTGCGAGAGAAGGAATACGGACATACTTTGTTACAAGGAGATTTACATACCACTTTAATTCATCAGTTTAAATTTTCTTGGTTGTTAAATCCTGCAAACCACATGTTTTTGGAAGGAGGTTATAATTTACGAACCATTTGGAATAAAGACAATCAAAGCAATTATCAGCACTTTTTTATAGGTGTACGAACCGCATTTTTAAATTACAATTATGATTACTAATAGGCTTATTGCATTTTTTACTTTTGTTTTAGTTTTTAATTCTTTTGCGCAGCAAATGAACTTTGTTTTGGACCAACAATTACAAAATTCGGTTGAAAAACGTTTGTATCATCCTAATGCTAAAATGCATACTTCTATTCGCCCTTTTAGATACGATGAGGTAAATAATTTTAATAATGTGGATAGCATTCATAATGCTTTACAGGATTCTAATCGTTTGTATTTATTGCCAACGTCTTTGTGGGCAAAAGTGCTAATTTGGAGCGAAAATAAATTGTTTGATGAAAATTTAATCGAAATTGACTCTGCTGGATTTAAGGTGCGTGCAAATTTATTGTTGAATTTGCGCTTGGGTAGGGATTTTGAAAATAACAATTATGGTACATGGCAAAATACGCGTGGTTATTGGATTGAGGGTAGCTTTAACAATAAGTTGTTTTTTAATTCGATGTTGTTCGAAAATCAAGCAAGATTTTTACCGCACGAACTGCGTTATGCGGGTGCACAAAATGTTGTTTTTGGCCAAGGTAGATACAAAAATTTTAGAGAAGATTTAACCTCTGGGGCTTTGGATTGGAGTTTTGCAATGGGTGCTTTAAGTTATCGTCCTAATCAATTTTTTAATTTCGAATTTGGGCATGGTAAACACTTTTTAGGGGATGGCTATCGCTCTTTGTTGTTAAGTGATCATGCTTTTCCTTCTGTGTATTTTAAAACGGAAGCTAATTTTTGGAAAATGAAGTATGTGATGTTAATCCAACGTAATAATCATTTTGGATTTGCTGGGCAAGGCGACCGACTTTTAGATGCTAAATTTAATGCTATTCATTATTTGAGCTGGAACGTAAATAAAAAATTTAACATCAGTTTATTCGAAAATATCACATGGAAAATAACCGAAAAACGTGCTTTTGATTTAAATTATTTAAATCCAGTTGTGATTATGCGTCCTATCGAATGGCAACAAGGCTCGGCAGATAGGGCTATGTTAGGGTTAAATACATCGTATAAAATTACCCCAAAAGTTGTGCTTTACGGTCAGTTTGTTTTAGATGATTTAAATATTCAAGCTTTAAAAAGAAACGATAATTATTGGGGGAATAAATATGGTTTCCAAACTGGTGCAAAGGTTTTTGATTTTTTGAAAATCGAAAATTTAAATTTCCAAGCCGAGTATAATTATGTTCGTCCTTACACTTACACACATTTTGATTCTATCACTTCTCATACTCAAATGAACGAACCTATGGCTCATCCTTTAGGTGCTAATTTTAAAGAGTTTGTTAGTTTTTTAAGATACAATTATAAACGTAGTTATTTCCAAATCAGATACTCAAGTGCAATTTTTGGTTTAGATACCAATAATATTAATCATGGAGGTAATATTTTATACAGTTACAATACCAACCGCGTGGATGTTAGGGGGGATGGTGCTTTGTACGGACAAAAAACTGGGCAGGGTTTACAAACTAATTTGCAAATTTTTGATGCGCGATACAGTTATTTAATTAATCCTAAAGCGCATTTTATGTTTGAGATAGGGATGACAAATAGATTGTATACGAATGCGCGTTTTGAGGAAAAAAATATTTACTTTTACCTAGGATTACGAACGGTTATACATAATTTTTATAATGATTTCTTTTAATATCGTACATTACTTATCGCAGTTAATTCGTATTCAGTCTTTTAGTAAAGAAGAAGATTTAGTTGCGCAATACGTTCAATCGATTTTAGAAAATGATTTTTTTATTCCTACCAAACGTTATTTAAATAATGTTTACGCTGTAAATAAACATTTTACACATGGTAAATTCACTATTTTATTAAATTCTCATATCGATACGGTTAAACCTAATCCTGCTTACACCAACAATCCTTTTGCGCCTATTCAACAAGATGGTAAATTGTTTGGTTTGGGCAGTAATGATGCGGGTGGTGCATTAATGGGTTTGATGGGTGCTTTTATTCATTTTTATAATCAGGAGAATTTACCTTTCAATTTGGTTTTTGCGGCTTCGGCGGAGGAAGAAATTTCGGGCAAAAATGGTATGGAAGCTTTATTTCCATTACTTCCAAAAATTGATTTTGCTATTGTGGGCGAACCTACTTTAGGACAAATTGCTGTGGCAGAAAGGGGTTTGATGGTGTTAGATGTTGTGGCTACGGGTGTTGCCGGTCATGCTGCGCGTAAGGAAGGGGTGAATGCTATATATAAAGCTTTGCAAGATATTCAATGGTTTCAAACGTATCAATTTCCAAAAGTTTCGGATGAGTTAAGTGAGGTAGGAATGATGGTTACGCAAATTAATGCGGGTTCGCAACATAATGTGGTGCCTGCAGAATGTAGTTTTGTGGTGGATATTCGTGTAAATGATTGTTACAGTAACACAGAAGTTTTAGAGATAGTACAACAAAATATTCAGTCTACAGCAGTAGCTCGTTCTACACGCTTAAATTCTAGTGGTGTAAGTGCTCAACATCCTATTCGTGAAGTAGCAAAAACTATGGGTTTAATTACTTACGGTTCACCAACTTTATCGGATCAAGCTTTGATGCCTTGCGAAAGTGTTAAAATAGGTCCGGGAGATTCGGCTCGTTCGCATACAGCCAACGAATTTATTTTTTTAGATGAGTTGCAAAATGCAGTGCCGCATTACATCCAAATTTTAAACGAGTTAGGGAAACTACTGTAATTATTTAACCTCAAAAATTATAAAAAAACGTGCGTTAGCACAGCGCTAACTCCTTGCCTTGAGGCGAGGTGGCTGTAAGCCGGAGTGGTGATAATTTTAAGCATATTTTAATTAATTTTTTTATCCCAAAGTATAAATTGTATCAGCACAATCAAATAAATACTCTTTATGGGTAATCATAATTACAATACAATCTTGTTTAATACTTTGGATACTTTGGATAATTAAATTTTCATTTTCTTTATCTAAGGAATTGGTAACTTCATCTAAAATTAATACCGATGGCGGATTTACTAAAGCTCTAGCAATGGTTATTCGTTGTATTTCTCCGCCCGAAAAGTTCCTATTGTCTTCGTTAACTTCGGTATCCAAACCTTTGGGTAGTTTTTGTATCAATTTTTCTAATCCTGCTAATTGTATTGCTTTTTGTAAGTTTTCTTCACTGGGATTACTAAAAAAGTTTATGTTTTCTCTAATCGTCATGCCTAAAACAACCGATTGTTGTTGTACATAATTAATAGAGGCTTGGTATTGTTTAATTTCTTCGGCAGATAGTTTTTGTTCGTTGATTATAATTTGCCCTTTTTGCGGACTAATTAACCCGCTTATTAAATCAAATGTTATGGTTTTTCCAATACCGCTGCTGCCTGTTAAAATGTAAAATTTACCTTTTTCAAATTCTAAATTTACATTTTGTAATATTTCTTTGTTTTTTATGCTATAATGTATATTCTCAAGTTTTAGTCGATTAATTTTTTGGTGTTTAAATGTAGGTATAGATTTTCCTTGAGATTGTTGAGCATTTTTTAAAACTTCCTGAAAATGCACAAATGATGGTAGCATATTATTGATATGCGAAATTTGTTTAATTACGCCATTGGTTAAGTTTACCATGCGCGAAAATAAAACGATTAATACCAACAAGGATGCTATGGAAATCCATTGATAATTTAACGAAAAATAAACTATTGCAATTAAGGCTACTGCACCTGTTATGGTGTACATTAATTCTGCCATAGCTTCATTTTTGGCTTTATCTACTTCGTTTTTTTCTATATTTTTTATGCGTTCTGTATAATCGGTTTTTCGCATATTTTCTAATCCGTGTAATTTCCATTCTTTTATCCCAATAAAGGTTTCTTTTAAATATTTCTGCATTTCTTCGGTCATGTTAATCCTCGATTTTCCTAGTTGAAAGGTTTGTTTAAAGAAAAACCGCTGACTAGCAATTACAATTGCTAAAATCCCCATAATAAGTAAAGTAAGTTTAAACGAAACTAAAAGTGCAAAAACCAATTGCACAATTAAAAGGATGGAGTTTTTAATTAAATTAAGTGTAAAAAATGTAAGGGAACGTATGGAACGCGCTTCGGTATTCATTAAATTAATCAACTTGGACGATGGATACTGTAAAAAAAAGTCCCACTGCGCACCTAAAATAGTTTGTATGGATTGTATAGAGTATAAATTAGAGAAATTTGCGATTGTTCTCTGTGTATAAAGCGTTTGTAAAACTTTAAAAACAGATACGCCAATTAAAACTATAAAATAAATTAGTATAACTTGGTTTAAACTTAAATGCTGTATAGGTATAATTTCATTTATCCAAGATTGTTTGGTGCTTTCTTCAAATTTCTGAAATCGCTCTATTAATGGAACCAACATTATAATTCCAAAACCCTGAAATATAGATGATATAGCTCCAAATAACACAATAAAAACTACTTTCCAACGGTAGTTTTGGCTCATTACTTTAAAAAACGCAACAAAGGATTGTATCTTCATGCTGCAAATGTAAGGGGTATTTGTGTATTTTTCTTGATTCCTGTTTTTAAACTTTAAAAATCATTAATTTATGTTGTGGTAAATCGTTTGCTCATAATCTATCTTTAACTTTAGCGAATGCTTGGAATTCGTTTTGAAAAATTAATCGCAAATAACAAAAAACAATCTGTTTTCGAACATTTATTGTCGTTGTTTTTAGAAATCATGGTGCATACTTCTGGAGATGTGGATGAAACTTTTAAATGGTTAAAATACATCGATGAGGAAAATAAAATTACAACGCCTGATTATACTTTGGAGGATTTTAAAAAGGATTTGGAGGATAATGGTTATTTAACTAAAAATCCTAATGGAAAAGGGAATAAATTAAGTGCTAAATCCGAGCAAATTATTCGTAAACGTTCCTTGGATCAGGTTTTTGGTAAACTTAAAAAATCTCCTGGTGGTAATCATGCTTCATCCAAAATTGGTAAAGGCGAAGAGGTTTTGCCAGAGCAAAGGGCTTATGAGTATGGAGATAGTTTTAATCAAATCGATTTTAACCAAAGTATCAAAAACTCGCAAATTAGGAGCGGATTAGAAAATTTTGATTTGCAAGCGCAGGATATGATGGTGAATGAAACCGAACATTTAACGGCTTTATCCACAGTTTTGATGATTGATATTTCGCATTCGATGATTTTGTATGGGGAGGATAGAATCACGCCTGCTAAAAAAGTTGCGATGGCTTTGGTGGAGTTGATTAAATCTAAATATCCTAAAGATCATATTGATGTGATTGTTTTTGGAAATGATGCTTGGCAAATTCCTATTAAGGATTTACCTTATTTACAAGTGGGACCTTATCATACCAATACAGTTGCTGGTTTGGAGTTGGCTATGGATTTGTTGCGCAAACGCAAAACAGGGAACAAACAAATTTTTATGATTACGGATGGTAAACCTACTTGTTTAAAATTGCCCGACGGTAGATATTATAAAAACAGCAATGGTTTGGATCCTGAAGTACTTAATAAAACCATTAATTTGGCAATGCAATGTAGGAAATTAAAAATCCCAATCACAACTTTTATGATTGCGCAAGATTATTATTTGCGTGAATTTGTGGATGAATTTACGCGTGCCAATAATGGAAAGGCTTTTTATGCGGGCTTAGATAATTTGGGGGATTTTATCTTTAGCGATTACGAACTCAATAAAAACAAAAAAAGAAGATAGTTTAACTTTAAAAAACATATTATGCAACATATAACTACTTTAGGAGATTTAAAAAAGTTAAATTACAAAGCTTTAACTATCGCTGAGGAAATGCGCAAAAATTTATCGGATAAATTACGCAAAGGCGAAAAGGTTTTTAACCATATTATTGGTTACGAAGATACCGTTTTACCCGAGTTGGAACAGGCTATTTTAGCAGGGCATAGCATAAACTTTTTGGGTTTACGCGGACAAGGGAAAACAAAAATGGCGCGTTTGTTAGTGCAGTTGTTGGATGAATATGTGCCCGTTATTAAAGGTTCTCCATTAAACGAATGTCCGTTTAATCCTATTTTACCTATAAGTAAATTGTTGTTGGACCAGTTGGGCGATAATGTAGAAATTACATGGTTGCACAGAAACGAGAGATATGCCGAAAAATTAGCTACGCCTGATGTAAATATTGCGGATTTAATAGGAGATATTGATCCTATTAAGGCGGCTAATTTAAAATTGAGTTTGGATAACGAAGAGGTTATACATTATGGTATAATTCCGCGCTCAAATAGAGGGATTTTTGTGATTAACGAATTGCCCGATTTACAACCGCGTATCCAAGTGGCTTTGTTTAATTTATTGCAAGAAGGCGATTTGCAAATTAGAGGTTATAAGTTGCGCATTCCTGTGGATATCCAGTTTGTATTCACTTCCAATCCCGAGGATTACACTAATCGTGGTTCTATCATAACGCCTTTAAAAGACAGGATTCAGAGTCAGATTTTTACCCATTACCCTTTATCTAATGCTTTAGGAAGAGCAATCACTAAACAAGAAGTAAAAAGATATAAAAATCAGGAAAATATTGTAGTGCCCGAATTAATGGAGGTTTTGTTAGAACAAGTAGCAATTGAAGCACGAAAAAGCGAGTATGTAGATGTTAAAAGTGGCGTTTCGGCGCGTTTATCTATTACAGCATACGAAAATGTTTTAAGTGCAGTAGAGCGTCGTATGTTAATTAACGGATTAACACAAGATTCTGCTCGTATATCGGATATTTATGCTGCTATTCCTGCAATTATTGGAAAAATAGAAATGGTGTACGAAGGCGAGCAAGAAGGGGCGGTAAATGTTGCTAAAATTTTAATTGATGAAGCAATTAAATCCGTTGGTGTTACTTTTTATCCCGACCTAGAAAATTTAGGTTTTAAAAAATCTTCTGCATATTTAAAAAATCATTTTCCCGAAATTTTATCTTGGTTTGAAGAAGGAAATTTATTAGATATTCCAACAGTTGCAGATGCAAAAACCGTTGAGAAAAGCTTATCGCAAATCCCAACTTTATATGCAAAAGCGAATGAGTTAGACAGTGAAAACTCTTTGTTAATGATGGAATTTATTTTACATTGGCTAGCAGCATTCAACCTTGTACAAAAAAACACTTTACACAAACGCACCATTTTTAAAGATACCTTAGGTTCTATCATGCGCGATTTTAATTAAGGATAATACCCAAAATATAAGGCATAAAAAAACCCTGTTTGAGTGAAAACAGGGTATTGCTTTTTCAAGCGGAAAAATTGTACGCCAAGATTACCATAAACCTCAGTTCGATTCCAATTACTTAAATCCAATTGGTGTTTTAAAGGTTTGGTTACTTAATGTTTCTTCCTTGCAATATTCTAGTAATGTATTAATATCTACCGTACTTCCATGAATAATTTCATTAATTTCATTTTTACGCACAATGTTATCAATTTGTCCGCCTGAAAAATCAAACCTTGAAGCCAGCATTGCACAATCCTCATTTGATAAATGTTGCATTTTTAATTGCCAAATTTGAATTTTAGTTGAAATATTGGGTTTTTTAAATTCAATTTTAAATAAAAACCTTCTTTCAAATGCCTTATCCAAATTGTCCGACAAATTCGTTGTGGCAATTAAAATACCTTCAAAATTCTCAATTTCCTCCAGTAAAATATTTTGAATTCTGTTTTCGGTGTCGCTTACATTCGATTTAGTAACATCTTTACGCTTGCTAATAATTGCATCGGCTTCATTAAACAACAAAATGGGGGTTGATTTTTGTTTTTTTGCATACGATTTATAATCCTTAAAAACTTGCTTTATAATTTTTTCGCTTTCTCCAAACCACATTGATCTGGATTCGCTAATATCTACTTTAATTATTTCTCGGTTTGTAGCTTTTGCAATTTGTAAAACACTTTCTGTTTTTCCAGTACCGGGGCTACCGTGCATCAAAACCGTTATACCTTTTGGTAATGCTTTTTGTGCTAATCGTTCTTGCGTATTTTTAAAATTATCTTCATTTAACAACGATTTTAACAACTCTAGTTGTTTTACTTCATCATCACTATAAATCAGTTTTCTAAAAGGAACATCATTTGGTTGTATAATATTCTTTCCCTTTTCCGTATTTTTTATCTTTAATTTTATATCACATTCAGCCAACAAATCAATAGCTTTATCTGTAAGTTTCATTTTTGCATCATCAAAAAAATCGGCATCTTCTATTTCTAACCAATCTTCCTTAATCAAATTGCTTTCTTTGGCTAAAAAATTTTGTGTTTCATTAATTCTATCATAAGTATTATCATAAATTCCTTGAAAAGCTCTATGAACCCATGTATCTTTTTCCCCATCTAAGTATTTCCATATCACATAAAAAAATAAATATTTTTCTTCAATAGTTACT
>JBEEPA010000047.1:0-15121 GCA_041191385.1 Bacteroidota bacterium
GATTGCTTTTGCAGAAAGTTTAACTTCGGGAACTTTATCTAAGGCAATTGCAAGTATTCCAGGTGCGTCGTCCGTATTAAAAGGGGGTGTTGTGGCGTATCAAAATAGTATAAAAGTTGATGTTTTAGGAGTTAGTGCTAAAAATATCGAACAGTTTACAGCTGTAAGTGAGGAGGTTGTGAAAGAAATGGTTTTAGGAGTACAAAAAATGATGCACTCGGATATTGCAGTAGCTACCTCAGGTATTGCTGGTCCGGATGGAGGAACAGATGAAATTCCTGTAGGTACTGTTTGGGTAGCTATTTATTTTAAAGGTGAAATTATAACTCAAAAATTTAATTTGGGTGAGGGCAGAGATGCTATTGTTTTAAGAACTTTGCGTACAGTATTAAATTGGCTTAGAAAATTATTAGAAAAATCGAATTAGAAAATTTAAAAGGTGCATAATCGTTTTTTTTACAGTACAATACTTTGGTTAAAATTATTTTGTTTTATCTCGTATTTTTCTGTTGCTCAGGAGGATACTTCGGTTGTGCTTAAAACTATTCAAATTTCATCTATCCAAATTAGTGATAAAACTAAAATCGAAAGGCTCTTTAATACTTGGCAAAATACACCAATTTATAATGGTGTTTACAAGGTTAATAATATTCATACTCAACAAAATTCATCGGAGGAAATTGAACAATTATTTTTGTTGCAAAGTTTGTTTTCGGTAAAGGATTTTAAAGAAAATATTTTTTCGTTAAAACATTACACACTCGATAATTACACTAATAATTTACAACAAAGTCAGCGTTGGTTATCTACATATTCTGCTAAAAACAAAGGTGTGCCTAAAAATTTTCCATTATGGGGAAATGAGTTAGTAGATGTTTTTGGTTATTTTAAATCAAAAAATATTTATTTGCAGGATTTACTAACAAAAGATTTATTTTCGCCTTTGCATCCTAAAAATTGGGACGAGTTTAGGTATAAAATTGATGATTATGAAGTAATTAATCAAAAGTTATTAGGTGTTATTCATTTTACTTCTAATCAAAATAATCCTCTTGTTAAAGGTAAAATTGCTTTCGATGATGTGGATTCATTAATCTCTTTTATTCAGTTGGAAATAAGTGATTTACCTTCGTATTTCGGCGTAAAATCAGCTAATTTAAATTATTTTTTTTCTTTTGTAAATCAAGAAATTGTTTTGCAAAAAGTGGAACTTAACTATCAAATATCGGATGACAAGATAGGTAAAGCTGTATTTAAATTGGAACCTTCTGTTCAATCTTTTCCTTTTCAAAATGCACAATTGGAATATGGTGTTGCGTTGGATGTAAATATGGTGGATAGTATTCCTAAATCTTTGTCGCCAGCAGATTTAAAGTTTATTTATGCGGCTGATAGTGCTAAAAAATATTGGTCGTCGCCTCAATACTTTAATTATTTGGATAGTGTACACGATAAAAAATCTATTACTAATATTTTATTCACGGGCTTTATTAAACACAACCACGCTAAAGGTTCTAAATTTTGGATTGCGCCTGTAATTGAACAAATGAATTGGATTGGAATTGGTGGTTACCGACAAAATTTAGAGGCTATTTATTTTAAAAAATTTGTAAATGATAAAACTTTACAATTTTCTGCGCAAGGGGATTATGGATTTAAAAACAATGATTTTACGGGGCGTTTGCGTGTACAATTTAACTATAATCCTAAAAAATTAGCTTTTTGGGATATTAGTGTAGGCGATAAATATCAGTTGTTAACATTGGGCGTACCTTTGCAAAATTTTATAAGCAGAGGGAATTATGTACGTAATCAATACTTGCAAATAAAGCATGCTAATGAACTATGGAATGGAGTGGTTTTGGAACTTACTGGTAAGTTCTCTAACCGAACTTCTATTCGTAATTTACAATTGGAAAATTGGAGTAACGATTTGTTTGGGGATGAAAATATACCTTTGGATTTTAATCCATATAAGGAATTGATTATGGAGGTTAAATGGACTTTCACACCTTTTCAAAAATATGAAATGTTGCCCTATAGCAAACGAATAATTGGCTCCAAATTCCCCACTTTTATTGCCGATTTTAATTTTGGTATTCCTACAGTATTTAATTCGGTTGTTAATTTTGTGGTTTTTAAAACGGGTTTTGTTAAAAATTATCATGCCGTAAAATGGGGTCGTGGGAAATATCAATTGATGCACTCACGATTTTTATCAGTTAAATATGTTGAGTTTCCTAATTTCAATTTTTTTCCTGGCTCTACACCTTTTTTGTTTTTAAGTCCGATGTACACCTTTCAAAGTTTAAATCAAACTTTGCGAACGCTTAATCCAACAACCGAATTCAGATTTTTTCATGAATTTAATAGATTAAATAAGTTTATTCAACCCCAAATGGGCGCAGGATTTTTACACGAAAGTGTTACTAATTTAATTCATCACGAAGTTTTTTATGGTTTGGTTTTCCCTGTTAAAATTTCTTCAAATCATTTTAAATTTTCTATAAACCATGTTGTTAACACTACTCCCATCTATCAACCGATTCATTATCTAAAATTTGGGGTAAACATTTTTAATAACTTCTCTAACTCTTGGATTTATTAAGTTTTGATCATTAAATAATAGCTTAGATATTAAGTTAAATATTTGCTAAAATTTTAGAGTGAGAATGAGTGTGAGAGTGAAGAAAAATCAGAGTTCGTGTTTCGCTTTCGCTCTCACACTTATTTTTTCAAAAGGAAATTGGTAAATATTGAGCATTAATAGCTTTGATATTTAATTAAAAACTTCTTGAGGTTTTAGAGTGAGAATGATTGTGAGAGTGAAGAAAAATCAGAGTTCGTGTTTCGCTATCGCTCTCACACTCACTCTGATTTTGTACCTGAGGCGGGAATCGAACCCGCACTCCGTTGCCAGAACAGGATTTTGAATCCAGCGCGTCTACCAGTTCCGCCACCCAGGCAATTTTTGGGAGTGCAAATCTACATAATATTTATTCAACTCTCCAAATATTTTAAAAATAAAATATGGGCAATAAGTGTATTTTAATCTAATTCACTTAATTTTGCAAAAAATAATAGTATGTATAGATCGCATAATTGTGGTGAATTAAATATTCAAAATATTGGTAATGAGGTAATTTTGTCGGGTTGGGTTCAAAAAATCCGTGATAAAGGTGGAGTGATTTGGATAGATTTGAGAGATAGATTTGGTATTACTCAAATAATATTAGAGGAAGGAAACGTATCTTCTGAGTTAATTGCCATTGCTCGTACTTTAGGTAGAGAGTATGTTTTGCAAGTAAAAGGAAAAGTGGTTGAACGTTTTTCTAAAAACAATCAAATCTCCACTGGAGATATTGAAATTGTTCCTTCGGAATTAATTATTTTAAATCAGGCAATTACACCTCCTTTTACTATTGAGGATCAAACAGATGGGGGAGAGGAATTGCGCATGAAATTTAGATATTTAGATATCAGAAGAAATCCGGTTAAGGAAAGTTTATTACTTCGTCATCAATTATCTATCGAGGCACGTAAATTTTTGGATCAAAATAATTTTATTGAGGTAGAAACACCTTATTTAATTAAATCAACACCTGAGGGTGCGCGTGATTTTGTTGTTCCTTCACGTATGAATGCTGGTGAGTTTTATGCTTTACCTCAATCTCCACAAACTTTTAAACAGTTGTTGATGGTTGCGGGTATGGATAGATATTATCAAATAGTGAAATGTTTTAGAGATGAGGATTTGCGCGCAGATCGTCAGCCAGAATTTACACAAATTGATTGCGAATTAAGTTTTGTGGAACAGGAGGACATTTTAAATATTTTCGAAAAAATGATCCAACATTTGTTTGCGAAGGTTAAACAAATTGAGTTACCATCTTTTCCAAGAATGACTTTTGAGGAAGCAATGACTAAATATGGCTGTGATAAACCAGATTTGCGATTTGATATGGAGTTTCACGAATTAAATCATTTGTTACAAAATAAAGGTTTTAAAGTTTTTGATGATGCCGAACTGGTTGTTGGAATCAATTATGAAGGAGGAGCTTCGTTTACTCGTAAAGAAATTGATGCATTTACTGAGTATGTGAAATCTCCTAAAATTAATGCCACAGGTTTAGTATATATAAGATATAATGAGGATGGAACGGTTAAATCTTCTGTTGATAAATTTTATAGCGAAGAAGATTTAAAAGCTTGTTTATTAGAGTTTAATGCGCAGCCAGGTGATATTATTTTTATTTTGGCAGGTAAAGCAAATAATACTCGTAAATCTTTAAGCGATTTTAGATTGTATTTGTGTCATAATACTAACCTCAAGCCTAAAACTGAGTTTGCTCCTTTGTGGGTAGTAGATTTTCCTTTGTTAGAATGGGATGAGGAATCTAAAAGGTTTTTTGCAATGCACCATCCATTTACTTCACCTAAAAAAGAGGATTTTGATTTGTTAAATTCTCAGCCAGCAAAAGTTAGAGCAAATGCTTATGACATGGTAATAAATGGTGTGGAATTGGGAGGAGGTTCTATTCGTATTTTCGATAAATCTCTGCAACAAAAAATGTTCGAGATTTTAGGTTTTACGGATGAGGAAGCAAAAGCTCAATTTGGATTTTTAATGAATGCTTTTGAATATGGGGCACCTCCTCATGGTGGTTTAGCTTTTGGTTTTGATAGATTGTGTGCTGTTATTTCTGGCAAAGATAGTATTAGAGATTTCATTGCTTTTCCTAAAAATAACTCGGGTAGAGATGTGATGATTGATGCGCCTTCTTTATTAAATGAGGAACAATTAAAAGAATTGCATATTAAAACTAATTTGTAATGATTGTTTTTGTAAAACATCTTCAGTTTAGCATTTTATTACTTATTTTAATTTTTACTCTAACGCTAATGCCCTCTAATGAGGTTCCATCTTCATCTGGTATACAGTTAGATAAAATTATTCATTTTACCTTGTTTTTTTGTTTTGCTTTTTCTTTAATCATTGGATTGTTAAAACAGTATTTTATCAAAGTAATGAATAAGAGTGCGCTAAAATTTACAATTGTAATTTCGGTTTTATTGTCTTTTATAACAGAGTTTTTTCAATATTTAATGCATGTGGGTAGAAATTTTGATTGGACGGATATTTTATTTAATATTTTAGGAATTTTATTTGCTTTAATTGTGTTTTTTTGGATAAAGGGGAAAGATGATTTGTGTATTAACTAACTCTTTAAAATAAAAATAGCTTATAAAAGTTGGATTTTAATATTTTTTTGCTGTAAACTTGCGTTTTATATATTTTACGTTATTTTAAAATATATGAGTTTTTGAATATAAATTACTAACTATCGAATTACTGTAAATGGCTAAAAACCTTGTGATTGTTGAGTCACCTGCTAAGGCAAAAACTATCGAAAAATATCTTGGAAATGATTTTATTGTTAAATCAAGTGTGGGACACATTCGAGATTTGGCTAAAAAAGGTATGGGTGTGGATACCGAAAATAATTTTGAGCCACATTATGAAATTCAGGATGATAAAAAGGCAATTGTAGCCGAACTAAAAAAACTTGCTAAGGAGGCCGAAATGGTTTGGTTGGCTACGGATGAGGACCGTGAGGGTGAGGCAATTTCATGGCATTTATTAGAGGCTTTGGGATTAAATGAAAACAAAACTAAAAGGGTAGTTTATAACGAAATTACAAAGGATGCTATTTTAAAAGCTATTCAAAATCCGCGTAAAATCGATCGTAATTTAGTGGATGCTCAGCAAGCTCGACGAATTTTAGATAGATTGGTAGGTTTCGAGTTATCACCTGTTTTATGGAAAAAAGTGAAGCCTTCTTTGTCTGCTGGTAGAGTTCAATCTGTAGCTGTTCGTTTAATCGTGGAGCGCGAAAGAGAGGTTCAGAATTTTGTGTCTAAATCAAGTTTTAAAATTCAAGCTAATTTCGATATTGAAGGAAAATCAGTGTTAAGTGCTGCTTTACCAAAAAATATTGATAGTGAATTGGATGCTGAAATGTTTTTAAAAACTTGTTCCGAATCAACTTATAAAGTGGTGGATTTGCAAAAAAAACCAGGAAAAAGAACACCTACCCCTCCATTTACAACTAGTACTTTACAACAAGAGGCGGCTAGAAAATTGGGTTATTCAGTTTCTCAAATCATGTCTATTGCTCAACGTTTGTATGAGCAAGGTAGTATAACTTATATGAGAACGGATTCTGTTAATTTATCCGAATTTGCAATAAAAGGAATAAGTGATTTAATCGTGAATGATTTCGGAAAAGAGTATTTAAATGTAAAAAGATATAAAACTAAATCTGAAGGAGCTCAAGAAGCGCATGAGGCTATTCGTCCAACTAATTTTAATGTTAGAGAGGTGGATGGGGATAATCAGGCTCAACGGTTGTACGATTTAATTTGGAAGCGTGCTATTGCTTCTCAAATGGCGGATGCAATTTTTGAACGAACTACAATTGATATTTCTATCTCTAAGGCAAAAGAAATTTTAGAAGCTAAGGGTGAAGTTTTAAAATTCGATGGTTTCTTAAAATTATATATGGAATCTAGAGATGATGAGGAAGAGGAGGAAACTAGTGGCTTGTTGCCAGAGTTGTCCATCGGACAAAATTTAGTACTTACGGATATGCAAGCAAGGGAGCGTTTTACTCAATCGCCTGCAAGATATACAGAAGCATCTTTGGTTAAAAAATTAGAAGATAATGGTATTGGTCGTCCTTCAACTTATGCGCCAACTATTTCAACTATTTTAAAGCGTGAATACGTGGTTAAAGAAGATAGGGAAGGGGTAGAAAGAAGTTTTAAAGTTATTAATTTAGAAAACGGAGAGATTAACAAGTTTACGAAAACCGAAAATCATGGATTCGAAAAATCTAAACTTTTCCCTACAGATATTGGGATTTTGGTAAATGATTTTTTATCTCAACACTTTAAGGCTATTATGGATTATCAATTTACGGCTAAAGTAGAGGCTGAATTTGATGAAATTGCTCAAGGAAAGGTAGAATGGAAAAAAATGTTGAAAGGTTTTTACACAACGTTCCATTCTAATGTTGAAGATACTCTAGAAAATTCGGATAAAGTTACTGGTGAGAGATTGTTGGGGATTCACCCTGTGTCAGGTAAAAATGTTTACGTACGCATGGGTCGTTATGGTGCTATGGCGCAAATTGGCGATACGCAACAGGATGATAACGACGAAAAACCGCAATATACTAGTTTAAGAAAAGGACAAAGTATTAATGAGGTTACTTTGGAAGATGTGTTAGATTTATTTAAGTTGCCACGTAATTTGGGTGAGTGGAATGGTAAAAATGTAAAAGTAGCTGTGGGTAGATTTGGTCCTTACGTGCAATACGATAAAGTTTTTGCATCTATCCCTAAAGGCGAAGATCCTCTCGAGGTAAGTTTTGATAGAGCGGTTGAGATTGTTGAAACAAAATTAGAGGCGGATAAAAATAAATTTATTAAAGTTTTTGAGCACGGTAAGGATTCTATTGAGGTATTGAATGGTAGATTTGGTCCCTATATTAAAAAAGGTAAACTAAATTTTAAAATTCCAAAAGGTACTGAGCCGGAATTATTGGTTTTGGAGGATGTTTTGAAAATCATGGAAGAGGCTAACGATCCAAAATCAGCTAAGAAAAAAGTTGTTGCTAAAAAGAAAAAATAAAAATGAAAGATATTTCTATTTATCTATCTAAATTAAATGATTTAGGTGCATTTGGTAAAAACTCTTTGGGTGATACAATTTCTTTTTATAATCCAGAACTTAACTTAGCCAATTTTGATATTGCATTATTGGGTGTGGAGGAAGAAAGGGGTACGGATGAGCATAGTGGTTGTGGAAGTGCGCCAAACAAAATACGTCAGCAATTGTTTAGTTTGTTGCATCATTTTAAAAATTGTAATATTGTTGATTTAGGAAATGTGAAAGCTGGAGAAACCTTACAAGATACTTTTTATGCTGTTTCGGAAATTGTTACCGAGTTAGTGAAAAATGATTGTGTTGTAATTATTTTAGGGGGAAGTCAGGATATAACTTATGCTAATTATAAAGCTTACGAAAATTTAGAGCAAATTGTAAATTTGTTGAGTATAGATCCTAAAATTGATATAAGTAGTGTAGGAGAAGGGATCAATGATAAAAATTATATCAATTATATCATAACTCATCAACCTAATTATTTGTTTAATTATTCTAATATAGGTTATCAAACTTATTTTGTAGATTCTGAGATGTTGGATTTGGTTAAAGAAATGTTTTTTGATGCTGAAAGATTGGGTGTAGTTAGAGAAAAAATATTAGATGCTGAACCTATGCTAAGATCTGCTGATATTGTAAGTTTAGATGTTTCATCAGTTCGAAACAGTGATTTGCCAGGTTGTAAAATTCCTAGTCCTAATGGTTTTTATGGTGAAGAAATTTGTCAGTTAGCAAGATTCGCGGGTTTATCAGATCAATTATCTTCGTTTGGCTTGTATAATTATAATCCTGCTTTTGATTTTAATAATACAGGAGCTATGTTGTGCGCTCAAATTATATGGTATTTTATCGATGGAGTTTATCATCGCGAAAAAGATTATCCTATTGCGAATAAAGATTCTTATTTAAAATACATTGTTAGTTATGAAGGTATGGAAGATATGATTTTTTATAAAAGTCCCAAAACTTCTCGCTGGTGGATGGAAGCAAAGGTTCCTAAAAGTGGAAATTCAAGATATACAAAACAATTAATGATTCCTTGTTCTTATGATGATTATTTACAGGCTTGTAATGGCGATGTTCCTGAAAGATTAATTTCTGCGCTTAAAAAAGTGTATTAAATTTTTATTATTGTTTAAAAATCTTAAAAGTTTATAAAAATTATTTTGATGAAATAAAAAAAATACGTAGCTTTATGCGTTGAAAACTTTTTAGTTAAAATTTGAAGTTTTTAGAAACCAACCAAATAACTATAGAAAAATAAGAAAAAATACCTGAAAATGAAAAAATTACTACTTTTATTCACTATCATTTCTTCTGTATTAAGTTTGTCGGCTCAACAAGACCCACAGTTTTCTCATAACAGATTTATTAATCCAGCTTTAAATCCTGGGGCTGTCGGTATAAAACCTAATCATCATTGTTTTGATGTTTTAGCTCGTCAACAATGGATGGGGTTTGAGGGTAAACCAACTACAGCATTATTAAGTTACAATGGTAGTTTTCCTTCTAATAATTTAGGTTTTGGTGGTGTATTTGTTTATGATCAAATTGGTTTAGAGCAAAATATTTTTTTAAAGGGTAGTGCAGCGTACCATTTTAATTTAGCTGGAGGTAAGTTAGGTGTTGGTGTGGATTTAGGTTTTATAACCAAACAAATTTCAGGAAATATTAATGCTGCTGATATGGCGGATCCTTCAATTGCAGCATTGGCTGGTGCAAGATCAATGAACTTCGATTTAGGTTTTGGTGTTTTTTATCATAAAAACAGAAAAATGTATTTTGGTGTATCTGGTTTAAAATTAATTCCTCAAAAGATTGATTGGGTTTCTGTAACTCCAATGTTAAGAGCTCACTCTTATATTACAGGTGGTTATTATCAAGAAATTAATCCTGATTGGTATTTAATTCCATCTTTTTTGGTTAAAACAGATTTAACTTCTGCTCAAATTGATGTAAACTTAACTGCAGAATACAAACAATTTTTGTGGGGTGGTTTAAGTTATAGATATACTGATGCGATTGTAGCTAATATAGGTATTAAACATAAAGGCGTTTCATATGGTTTGGCATATGATTTTACAACATCTAACTTAAGAAATCCTGGAAACTTTGAAAGATTTGATAGATTTTCTCCAGAAGGACAACGTTTATATTCTGTAAAATCTAATAATAGAAGTTATGGTGCGGTTGAATTGTACGTTGGTTATTGTTTTATAAAACCTAATAAACCTAATTTCCCTTGGTATGTTGATCCTCTTTTACCATTTGATTTAAGATAATTATCTTTAAAAAGTGTTACTAAAATACGTTGAATACATTATTATATTAAATAAAAACTTGTTAATAAAATTTTAATTACTTAAGTTTGTTTCTAATTATTGAAACTTTTTGTTAATAACTTATCGTTAAACACAACTAAATATAAAAAAATAGAGTATGAGAAATAAAATATTTGGTTACTTTGCTTTAGCAACTTTCTTTTTTTCAAGTTGTAGCAAAAAAAATACTGGTGAACTAGTTGGTACTGGTAGAGATCCTTATATACATACTGATCCTTACGGTATGTTGTTTATCCCTCTTGTGTAATTTCATATGGGTCCAAGTGATCATGATATAAATTATTCAATGAATTCTCAGAAAAAATCTGTTTCAGTTCAATCTTTCTATATGGATGAAACAGAAATTACAAATGATGAATATCGTCAATTTGTAGAACATGTAAGAGACTCTTTGGGTTTAACTATAATGGGCGAGCAAGACGCTGGTAAATATTTAAAAGATGAAGGTGAGTATGCTCAAAGGTTAAATTGGGACAAAAAAATTCCATGGGATTCAGAAGATGCAAGAGAGGAATTAGCTGTTCTATTTTTGGAAGAAGGCGATGAAAGATTTTACAAAAGAAAAGAGATTGATGCTCGTAAATTGAATTTTGAGTATTGGTGGATTGATTTTAAACGTGCTTCAATTAAAGAAAATAGATATAGCTATGAAAATATTCAAGATGCTCAATTAGGTACGAAGTCTTGGACATATGGTAATGGAATAAATGATAGAGGAGATTTTATCATGAGAGAGGTTATTAACATATTCCCTGATACTTTAGCTTGGGTTCATGATTTTACTTATTCTTGGAATGAACCAATGACTCAAATGTATTTTTGGCATCCTGTTTATGACCACTATCCTGTTGTTGGTGTATCTTGGGAACAAGCTAGAGCTTTTTGTGTATGGAGAACAAGATTGTATAATGTTTGGAGAGAAAACAAAGGTTTACCAATTGTAAATGACTTTAGATTACCAACTGAATCTGAATGGGAATATGGTGCTCGTGGTGGAATGGATCAAAATCCATATCCTTGGGGTGGTCCTTATATTCGTAATAGTAGAGGTTGTTTCTTAGGTAACTTCAAGCCTTTACGTGGTAATTATGTAGATGACGGTGGATTACATACTATTATTGTAGCACACTATTGGCCAAATGGTTTTGGTTTATATGATATGGCTGGTAATGTTTCTGAGTGGACAAGTAATACATTTGACGAATCTGCTTATAACTTTGCTCATGATTTGAATATGGATTATAGATATCAATCTGAAGAGGCTGATCCTCCCGCTTTAAAAAGAAAGGTAATTAGAGGTGGTTCATGGAAAGATATAGGTTATTACATGCAAAATGGAAGTAGAACATATGAATACAAGGATACTTCTAAATGTTACGTTGGTTTCCGTTGTGTTCAAACATACCTAGGTCGTATGAAGGGTGATAATAGAGATTCTCAGGTTTATTAAAATTTGTAAGTATAAAAAGTTTATTGAAGTAAAGTTGATTGTTTAATTTTTTAATTTTTTTTATTTAAGTTATGGGTGATAGTTACAAAAAAAAGGTCTTTACAAACATGGCAACTGGTTTTGGTGCCGCAATTGTAATCGTTGGAGCGATGTTTAAAATCATGCACTGGCCTGGTGCATCGGTTATGTTAGTTGCTGGTTTATCTACTGAGGCTGCTTTATTCGTTATGGGTGCTTTTGAAAAGCCACATATGGACGTTGATTGGTCTTTAGTTTATCCAGAATTGGCTCAAGGTCATGGTGAAGCTCATGATGAAGAGTCAGAATTAGCTGAATCTAATAATGTTTCAAAGTCTCATGGACATGCTGTTGCAGCTACAGTTAACAATGATCCAATTTCACAAAAGTTAGATCAAATGCTAATGGATGCAAACATTGGAACTGAATTGATTGAATCTTTAGGTGAAGGTTTAAGAACTTTTGGAACTACCGCTAAATCATTGAATGAAGTTGGCAGTGCAAGTGTTGCTACTGAGGAATTTATTGGTTCTATTAAAGATGCTTCAGAAAATGTTTCTAAATTATCTGACTCTTATTCAAAAGCTTCTGAGTCTTTGACAGATTTAGTTAGTGCAAATGGAGAGAGCATATCTTATGGCGAGCAATTGTCTCAAATGACTAAAAATTTATCTGAATTAAACGCTGTTTATGCACAGCAAATTTCAGCTAATAACGATAGTGTAAAATTATCAGCAGAAATTTCTACTAATATTAATCAATTATTAATTAATTTATCTGATTCAGTCGAAGATACAAAACGTTACAAAGAACAGGTTGCAATTTTAGGTGAAAACTTAAGTAAATTGAATACTGTTTATGGTAATATGTTGTCTGCTATGACAGTTAGAGGATAGTTAATCATTTAATTATTAATTTTTAAAATAATTTATTATGAGTGGTGGTGGAACCCCGAGGCAGCAGATGATTGGTTTAATGTACTTAGTGTTGTTAGCTATGTTAGCTATGAATGCATCTAAGGATTTATTAAATGCTTTTGTTATGCTAGAAAGAGGTATTGATAAAATTGTTGTTAACTTTAATGATAAGAACGATAAATATTATGCTCAAATTTCTGGTGCAGCTGCAAAGATGCCTTCTTTGAAAAGACAAGAAGAAATGGCTTTAAAGATAAAAGCTAAAGCTGATGAATTATTTAAATTTATTAAGGAAAGTAAAGATGAGTTAGTTAAAATGTCTGGTGGTAGAGGTGAAGATAGTATACCATTAGGAAAAGATAATCAGGATTTAGGTATGACCCATTTTATTGTAACAGATGGTGGAAAAAGAGGAGATGATCTAAAGAAAATGGTTGATGAATATCGTGATTTAATTTTGCAGACATTAAAAGCTGATAGTGTTCCTGATAATGATTATTTAATTACTGAATATGAACATTTGCTTAATACTGATGATAAACCAGATCCACATGATAAGAATATTATGATGAAATGGATTTATCAAATGACAGATCACTTACCTTTAGCATCTGTTACTGCTAACTTGTCTTTGTGGCAAAGTTATGTTAGAAGTGCTGAGGCAGATGTTGTTGGTAGTATTGCTGGTTCTTTAGATGGTGAAGGTATTACAGTTAATAAATTAGAAGGTATGGTTGCTTTTGAAGCTGGATATGTTTTAAAGAGTGATTCTGTTAAGGCTAAAATTTTTATGTCTGCTTACAACAGTAATACTACGCCTGTTATTTATTTAGGTATACCTGATACCAATAAATTTGATAAGGATTTAAGATTTTTAGATCCAACAGGTACTGCAGCTCCTCCAATTATTGGTGAGGCAAAAAAATTGGATGCAGTTAATGGTAAAGGAAAGTTTGGTATTAGAGCTGACGCTGTTGGTGAACAAACTTTACAGGGTGTAATTGGTACAGCAACAAAAAAAGGTGTTGAATATAGATTCTTTAAAAGTAAGTATATGGTTGCAGAACCTCAAGCTACTGTTGCTGCTACTAAGATGAATGTTTTGTACGTTGGTGTTCCAAATCCAATGGAAATTTCTGCTCCTGGTGTTCGTGCTGATGAAATTACTCCTACTGCGTCTGGAATTACATTCCGTCCAGATACTAAAAAAGGATCTTTTATAGCTTCTGCAACAGTTGAAAATACTAAAGGTACTGATATCATTGTTAAAAAGAAAGATGGAACCGTTTTAGGAAAATCAACTTTTAGAGTTAAACGTTTACCAGACCCTGTTGCTTCAATTTTAGGACAAAAAGAAGGTTTAGTTAGCAAAGGGAAACTTTCCGCAGCTAATTTCTTAAAAGCTGAAATGGAAAATTTTGATTTTGACACCAAAGTTGATGTTGTGTCTTTTAAGATGACTGTTAGTATGGGAGGGGATTTACAAGAATTAAATCAAAATGCTGGAGCTACATTAACTGCTCAAATGAAAACTTTGTTAGGTGCAGTTAAGGTTGGTAATAGAATATATTTTGAGGATATTAAAGTAAAAATGCCTGATGGTTCGGTTAGAAAAGTTCCATCAATAATATTAAAGGTACAATAATTGTTTTATTGTTTATTTAAACAACTTTTTATGAAAGCTATTAAAATTTTTACAGTTTCTTGCTTGTTAACTTTAGGATTACAATCTAATTTAACTGCTCAACAAAACGTTTTGGATGGTGTTTACATTCGTGAACACGCTCCAGCAAGAAAAGTTGTGCCTTACACTCCTTTAAGAGAGGCTGATGTTATGTGGTTAAAAAGAATTTGGCAAGTAATAGATTTACGTGAAAAAATTAATCATCCATTGTATTTTCCTACTGAAAAAATTATGGATAGGAAAAGTTTAACGCAAGTTGTTTATGCTTCTGTATTAGAGGGAACGATTACTCCATACGGAACTTTAGATGATGAGTTTACTGTTCAATTAACTAGAGCTGAGGTTGAACAAATGACAACTAAAGTTGATACTCAATTTATTGAAAACCAGTTTGGTGAAATTGAACCTGTTCCGATTAAAGAAGAATTTAATCCTGCTAACGTTAAACGTTATAGGTTAAAAGAAGAATGGTTCTTTGATAATCAGAAGTCTGTTTTAGAAGCAAGGATAATTGGTATGTGTCCTGTTACTGAAAAGTATGATGAACTAGGTGAATTTAAAGGTGAATTACCATTATTTTGGATTTACTTTCCTGAATCTAGAGTGACTTTTGCTAATATTCCAGTATATAATGTTCACAATGATGCTGAAAGAATAACTGTTGAGGATATTTTCTGGAAAAGAAGATTTTCATCATATATTTACAAGGAAACTAACGTTTTTGATAGAAAAATTCAGGATTATAAAACTGATTTAGATTTATTACTGGAAGGTCAAAGTATTGAAAAAAAGATGTTTGATTTTGAACAAGATTTATGGGAATACTAAAATATCGTGAAGTATTTAATAAATTTATTTTTAATTAGTTTAAGTTATTTTATAAATGGTCGAAATTTATTTCGACCATTTTTTTTTAAATTTCAACTTTTAATTTCACTTAAATTATATTGCATTCATAAATTTTTTGGCTTAAATTCTGTA
>JBEEPA010000048.1:0-8114 GCA_041191385.1 Bacteroidota bacterium
CATTATAGCTGTTTTAATTAGTATTGGGTCATTGCTATGATTGATATAGTCAAATAGTTTTTCTAATCCATCAGTTAGTTTTTCAGGACTAATTGGCACAAACAAAACTTTTTGTTTTATTTTGTCGGCTAAGTAATTCTGTTCTTTTTTGAACTGACCAGGTGATTTTTGCGCACCTCTTCCAAACGAAAGCAATTGTTGATGTATAGTTTTAATTAAATGTTGTGATAAAGGATACCCATCATCCATTGCTTTTTGAGCATTTACTAGAGCTCTTTGATATAATATTGTTTCAAAAATATCCGATCTTACATTTTTAGCTACCTCAGTATCATTTTCACTATCAGCTTCAAATTTTAGTATTTCATCCATTGTGCTAATAGTACCCTCCATTCGTGATGAAATTACAGCCTCTTGATTTCTTAATGGGGCAAGTAATATTTCACTATTATGCATATTCTTTAACATTTGGTCATATCTTGCTAAAGCATCTGTAGCTTTAATCAGGGGATTTATGATTTGTCCATAATTAAGATTTGTAGGAGGAAATTTTTCGTAATGATACTGAACTGCATGATCAAAATTCATAATTCAATAATTAAATTTGACGTAAAAATACAAAAATATTTACACATCAAATACATTAGATTATCAAATTTATAAATAAATGATTATCAAACAAGCTTGATGTACACAAATGTATATCTAAACTGTTTGTTTATCATTTTTGATCAAATTTGATAGACAAAGTTGTTTGATCTAAATAAATGTTAGTCAAACAAGGTTGATTTTCATTTAAGGATAGCTTATTATTTTACTTTGCGTAATTGCTTAGCGTATTTTGCGTGAAATAAATCAATTCGATTCCCCTTTATTATACCTAAAATCAATTTCTTACAGAACACACAGATATTCACAGAGTTTTTTATTCAATTTTTTTACACAGATTCCACTACGTTTGATAGATTTCACAGAATCAAAAACTTCGTTTTTTTGGAAACCAATTTTTAAAGACTCCTTAAATCAAATTTTTAAATTTTATTGAAAATAAAATCATCTGTGTAAATCTGTTAAGTGTAACGTAATCAGCGTGATAAATATCTAAACCTAAAAATCTGTGTTAGTCTGAGATTTCTGTGAGTGACAATTTATTTTTTTGAAATTATTACTGGTACAATCCCGTGGAATCAATTAAATCAATTATGATTTACACAACATAATGCACATGCTTAAAAATCGTTTTACACCTTTACCACAATAACATCCTCTAGTTTGGTGGTGTATTTTGGGGATAATTTCTCTTGTTTCATTTTCCAAATTCTTTTTAAATCCTGCGAGGCAATTTTTATTTTTTGTTGTCCGTAGGATTGGTTAATGGAATCCATCACCTTCATTAAATTGATGTGTTTGGTGTTACGGTTATCAAATAAGGACAATTGTAATTGGTTTTCGGGATGAAAATCGTACACGATTACACCAGCTTTTTTGTACGCGTAATTGCTTTTATAAATTTGTTGTAAAGCAAAGGTGGCAAACTTAGAAATTTCAATACTGGAATTGGTAGGAAAAGGTAACTGAATACTTATTTTAGGATTGTATTGCGGTAAATTTGGGTTAAACCTATTGGTACGAATAAATACCAATAAGCCTTTACAACAAGATTTTTGTTTGCGTAGTTTTTCGGCACAAGCGATAGCAAACGACGAAATTCTTTCTTTTAAATCGCTAAACTCCGTGTAAGGTTTTTCGAAAGAGCGTGTTGTAGCAATATTTTTTTTAGCTTGCACATGTTCCAAGTTTAAGGTAGGAATTCCCTCCAAATCTCGTTTTAAACGCAAGCCAACAATTGCCATATTTTGTTTAACCCAATCGTTGTTTAACTGTGTAAAATCGTAAGCAGTTTGTACCCCAATACTTTTTAATTTTTTAGCATGCTGATAACCAATTCCCCAAACATCCTCAATTTTTAACCATTTTAGCGCTTTATTTTTTTGCTCGGTATTTTTGATGATATAAGCTCCACCTGTTTGTTGGGGATATTTTTTAGCAATACGATTGGCAACTTTGGATAAAGCTTTGGTAGGCGCAATACCCACACTTATAGGTATGCCCGTCCATTTAAAAACCTTTTGTTTCATCTCCAAACCATATTGTTGTAAATCAAACAAATCAAAACCTTTTAGTTTTAAAAAACACTCGTCGATACTGTAAATTTCGATATCCGGAGAATATTCACTTAAAATACTCATTACCCGATTACTCATATCCCCATACAAAGCAAAATTTGCCGAAAACACATGAATGTTTTTTTGTTTAAAAACAGATTGATACTCGAAAGCAGCAGCGCCCATAGGAATTCCTAAATCCTTCGCTTCGTTGCTGCGCGCAATTACACAACCATCGTTGTTAGATAAAACCACAACTGGTTGATGATTTAATTTTGGATTAAATGCCCGCTCGCACGAGGCGTAAAAATTATTACAATCAATTAAAGCAAACATTACATATATTTAATTACATGCGTTACAATACCCCAAATAATTAACTCGTTATTTTCGTTGATAGGAATAGGTTTGTATTCCTCGTTTTCGGGCATTAGCCACAACTCGGTTTTGGTTTTATAAATTCTTTTCGCCGTAAATTCGCCATCTAAAAAACAAACCGCAATTTTACCATTTCGGGGTTCTAAACTTTTATCAATCACCAACAAATCCCCATCAGATATCCCCGCATTTTTTAACGAATTTCCCTTAACCCTACCATAAAATGTAGCCGATGGATGTTGAATGATATGTTTATTTAAATCGATTGCTGCATCGGTAAAATCCAATGCAGGAGAAGGAAACCCAGCACTTATTCCACTTTCGATAAATGGTAAAGGAAGAGTAGTTTGTACTAAAACAGGATGAATATGAATTGTGTGCATAGTATTTTTACTACAAAATTACAGTAAGATTCCTATTTGTGTATTATTTTAACAATCTTGCTAAAAAATTAAACATTTTAAAATATGAGTGTAAAGATTTAAAGAGTTAAATATATTGAAGCAGGAAAGAAAGTATTGCTAAAAATGAAAAAACTTTGCGACACGTTGCGAAAATCTTACTACCCTTTGCGTGAAAAATTAAACAAAACAAGTTAATCAGAAACAAACTAATCTTACATTTCCCAAAACTCAAAAACGCTGTGGTAGAAATTATTATCTTGGGTAAATTGGATGAATTGATTGTAAAATTTATCGTTGCCAATGGTAGAGCTATCGCCAATAACTACTAACTTTTTGCGGGCGCGCGTTAAGGCAACATTCATACGGCGGTAATCGCTTAAAAAACCAATTTCGCTTTTAGGGTTGCTACGCACCAAACTAATAATAATCAAATCCCTTTCTTGTCCTTGGAAACCATCAATGGTACTAATTTTAATTTTATCTTCCTCATTGGTCCACAATTCCCGTAACAATTCCACCTGCGCACGATAAGGCGAAATAATACCAACGGTATATTCCTGCGGTAAAATTCCATTCATACTTAAATTGTACTGCAAGTTTTGCAAATATTTTACAGCAAAAGCCGCCTCTTCTTTATTTTCGGTACTTAAAGTATCCGGATTTAAACTTTCTTCAAAACCACTTCCGGCAGTATCAATAAAAGTAATAGGCGAATCATCTAATAGGTGTTCCGCATTGCTTTCGTGAGCTTGTAACTGATTGTTGTAGAACCATATATTAGAAAATTGCATGATTTTACTATTCATACGATACTGGACATTTAACAAACTATCCACACCTTTTTTGCGCATTACAATATCCAATAAAGTTGTGCTTAAACCCATTTTAAAAGCCTCGCGCGATTTTACAGTAGGCGGTAATTGCTGATGATCACCCGCAAAAATTACCCGTTTAGCTTTTACAATAGGAATCCAACAAGCCGGTTCCAGGGCTTGTCCGGCTTCATCAATTAAAACCGTTTTAAATCGCAAATCCTTAATTTGAGAATGATTAGCACCCACTAAAGTACACACAATTACCCTAGAGCTAAAAATAATACTTTCCTTAATTTGTTCGCCCACCCTAATAGAATCGTTTTTTAGTTGATGCGCTTCGTGTAACATCAAACGGCGTTGCTCGCGCTCCGTAGCACCAAAATTACGTTTGTACTTACGCGCCATATCAAAAAACTCCTCGGACTTTTTCTTCAAATCTTTAAACAAACCATAATCCGTATGATGCGCAAATTTTGCATCCATTGTTTGGTTTAAAGCCTCTTGCGTAACCCTTGCAGGATGCCCAATACGCAAAGGATTAAAACCTTTGTGCACTAATTTTTCTACAATTAAATCCACAGCAGTATTGCTAGGCGCACAAACTAAGAGCTGATTTTCGGTAGCGCAAATTTTTTCGATTAATTCCACTAAAGTAGTAGTTTTACCAGTTCCTGGCGGTCCGTGAATAACCGAAACCTTTGGACTGGATAAGGCTTTTTGAATAGCCATTATCTGACTATCGTTTAAAAAAGCATGTTTTTCGGTAGTTAACGAAGGCGTTTCAATTTCTTTTTCATTTAAAAACTCCTCCGTTAAATCCATCAGTTCCCTTGGCGGAAGTTTTAAGATAGATTTTATAGTAAATTCCATTTCACGGTACGAGTGATCATCGAACAACAATTGTACACCCAATTGTTTACTTCTAAACCAATCAGGCTCATCCTCCACATTTAAGGTAATGGTTAAACTTTTATCTTTTACCTGATTAATAACTCCTTGCGCTTCGAACTCCATTTCGTTAACCGATGAAGCCGCAAACACACGAACCAATTTACCCGATTGAAAACTGTGATTTTCTTTATGTTCGGGTTTACGATTGATAACCACAATTAAACGTTCCCCCGCATCAAATTTTGTACGTTCTATATCAATAGGAAACCATGCAATACCGTTTTTTCGTTGGGCAACAAAGGACGTAGTGTTTAGTTTTGCACTGTATTGATTTAAATCCTCTTTGCGCTCCAACTGTAAGCATTTTAGTAAATTTTTAAAATGCTCCTGAATATCCATTATTTGCATACAGCCTATAATTTAGTTTGAATACTACTGTAAACTACCTCTTGAATATCGGTGCGAATACCCATTTTAAGTAACTTATTACTTTCTGCCTCTGGATAAACTCTGTTAGATAAAAATATATAAATCAATTGATTTTGAGGATCCGCCCAAACCATAGTTCCTGTAAAACCAGTATGGCCGAAGCTATCGTACGAAACACAACTACAAGCCGGACCTCCAGAGGAAGTTCGCCTATCAAAACCGGCACCTCTGCGGTTATCTTCTTCGCAAAACTGACATTTTACAAATTCTTTAATAACCTCTTTAGATAAAAATTTTTCACCACCATACTCCCCATTATTTAACATCATTTGAAATAATTTAGCCAAATCGTTAGCCGAGCTAAATAAACCAGCGTGTCCTGCAATTCCACCCATCATAGCCGCTCCAGGATCATGTACATAACCATGAATTAAACGTTTCCTAAACAACATGTCGTTTTCGGTAGGCGTAATTTCATCTAAATCAAATTTTTGTAAAGGAATATAAGTTAAACTAGTTAAACCTAAAGGTTTATAAAAAACACTATCTAAAAAATTAGCAAATTTAGTTTGTGTTAATTTTTCGATAATATCCATGTAAAAATAGTATCCTAAATCGCTGTATTTGTATTCATCCTTTTTAAGTAAACCATTCTTTTTTATCCAAACCTTAATAGAGTCTTTGTAATCGTTACGCATAAATAAATCTTTTGCCACTTCTATCGAATGTAAAGGAGTTGGAACAGAGCTATACACATCAAATTTTAACTGTCCGCGGCGAATAGTTTTTTCATGAAAAGGAATAAAAGGAACCAAGCCAGCTGTATGCGCCAGCATCCTACGAATATTTAAATTATAATAATCTGTTTCTTCAATATCATCTAAATAATCACACAGATTATGATCTAAATTAAGCTTTTTTTTTTCAACCAAATACATTAAAGCAGGCGTAGAAGCTGCAATTTTGGTTACACTAGCTATATCGTACAAATCTGTATTGAGTACAGGCTTTTTTTTTTCGTAAGTATGGTGTCCAAAACTTTTATAATATACGATATTGTTGTTTTTAGCTACCAAAATTTGGCAACCTGGAAAAGCTTTTTCGCTTATACCTTTTTGAACAATTACTTCAATTTTTTTTAAAGTTTCGCTATTCATTCCTTCTTCCTCAGGAATACCATATTTTAAACGTGTGCTAGAGGTAAAAACACCCATACCTGCATTAAAATTACCAATAGATACAGGTAATTTTCCTTTAGCTGGAATTCCGCCCATAATCAATTGCGCACTATATTCTTGCACTAAATTGTTGAACTCATAACCCACAACTAAAGCTTTTGCTTTGTTTAAATTTTTAAAGTAAGCTAAAGCATAAGGATTAGCAAATAAAGCTACAATAGTGTTAGGGTGTTTCTCGATTATTTCATCTAAAATAGTAATTGAAGCCTCACAAATACCATATTTTTTACTCGCGTTCCAACTGCTTCCATGAACCCCAACAACTAAAATATCATTAGGTTTTAAAGAATCCAAAACCGCTTTAACGTGCGCTTTAGTAGGTTCGCCAGGTAAATTAAAAGTACTTATGCCTGCATATTTTCCCATGGTATTTTGGAAATGTGTATGATGTGTAACACCTAAACTTAATACAGAAATTTTTTGTTTATCTAGCTTCTTAATAGGCACAATACTATCTTTATTATTTACTAAAGTAAGTGCATTTTGAATTAATTTACGATTAATTACATCCGCCTGCGGATTGTTTAATTTAGCATGCAAATTCTCAGTTGACAAATTTAAGTTTTCAATTTTATCTAAACCTACCCATTTTTTAGCCATCAAAACCCTTTTACATCTTCGTGCAACCTCAGTTGAATCTGTTTTTTTAGTTTGTACAGCATTGTAAATCGCTTGTATTGCCTTAGAAACATCTTGCGAAAACAACAAAATATCATTTCCTGCTAAAAAAGCCTCTAAATCCACCTCGCCTACTGGGTAAAAATTTGCAACACCTTTCATGTTTAAAGCATCTGTAAAAGTTAAACCTTTAAACCCCAAAGAATCTCGCAACATTTTAGTAACAACATTATAAGATAAAGTAGTAGCTCTGTTGTTTCGTTTATCTAAAGAAGGTACATATAAATGAGCAACCATAACACTAGCTACACCATTATTAATCAACTCAACAAATGGTTTAAGTTCTACATTATCCAATCTTTTTCGGTTGTGCTTGATTGTTGGCAAACTGTAATGTGAGTCGGTATCCGTATCACCATGTCCTGGAAAATGTTTAGCACTAGCAATAATTTTATTTTTTTGTAAGCCATTCATGTAAGCAACACCTTTACTACCTACCTCTTTAGGATTTTCACCAAATGATCTACTGTTAATTACTGGGTTATTAGGGTTAACATTTACATCAATATCAGGAGCAAAATTTACATGAACACCAGTTAATTTACATTGTTTAGCAATTTCAACACCCATTTCTTCTATTAAACTATTATCTTGAATAGCGCCCAAAAGTAATTGTCGAGGAAATTTAATCACACTATCCAAGCGCATACTTACTCCCCATTCTCCGTCAATACTTGTTAACAAAGGAACTTTACTGGCTTGTTGTAAATAGTTGTAAGCTTTAACTTGTCTGCCCGGGCCACCTTGCATAAAAATAATGCCACCTATACCGTGCGTTTTTACTAATTTTTCGATTTCGAGAATATGCGCCTGACTTTTATTAGTATAAACAGGATACATAATAAGCTGTGCAATTTGTTCTTTTAAAGTTAAGGTAGTTAAAATAGAATCTGCCCACTGTGTATTTTCTTGCAAAAATTCAGGGGTATCTAACTCTTTTTGATCAGATATTATCTGAAAACTACTAATAACTAGTAATATAGATACTACTACAAAAAAATGTATTTTAAAAAACTTGTTTTTCATGAATAAAAAATATGAATAAAAACCTAAAAAAGGATTTTGCGAACAAAAATACAATTCAAATTTTCAAATCAAGCATAAATTTATAAAGTG
>JBEEPA010000049.1:0-2914 GCA_041191385.1 Bacteroidota bacterium
AGATATTTTAGGTGTAGAAGGGTATAAAATAAAAGAATACGAAAGTACTATTTTTGATTACGGAATGTGTTACGCTAAAAAGAAAACCGACCTAGTAATTTTAGGGAAAGTAAGTACCAAAATAGCACAAAAAATGGGTATTAAACAAGATGTGTTTTTTGCAGATTTTAATTGGGATGCTTTAGTGGCAATTGCGCAATACAAAAAATCTAAATTCCAAGCTTTACCAAAGTTTCATCCAGTAAAACGCGATTTATCCTTATTATTGGAAGGAAATGTAACTTACCAAAGTTTGGTGGATGCAGTAAAAGAAACCGAGAAAAACTTATTACAAAAAGTGGATTTATTAGATGTTTATCAGGGCGATAAATTACCTGCAAACAAAAAATCGTACACTTTAAGTTTTACTTTACAATCCGAAGAAAAAACTTTAGAGGATAAGGACATTGAAAAAGTGATGCAAAAATTACAAAATATGTTTGCACAAAAATTTAATGCCGAGTTACGCTAAATTGGTTTGATTATTGATTATACTTTTGCCGTTGCATTGAATTTTTGATTTAATTGAATTTCCTACAAAATTTAATTACCTTTATTTAATGAAATAAACATAATTTGTAAATTTTTTTAAAATGCCAACTTATATTTTTTCAATTTTATTAGCTTTAACTGTATCTGTGGATCAGTTAAGCGACGCATTTAATAAAGGTAATTCTAGTAAAATAGCCGAATTTTTTAATGATAACATTGAGTTAATCATTGATAATTCCGAAAAAATGCACAGCAAATCGCAGGCAGAACAAATCTTAAATCGTTTTTTTAGTAAAAATACTGTTACGTCTTACAAAAAAATACACGAAGGAAAAAAAGACGATACACTTTTTGTGGTTGGACAATTAATTACCAAAAACGGGAAATACCGTGTTTCTTACCTACTTAAAGAAAAAAATAGTGTTGCAAAAATTCATCAATTAAGAATAGAAGCAGATGATTAATTTTAGTAATTGGATTCAAGAAGCTATAAAAGAAGATATTGGAGCAGGAGATTTTTCGGCTTTGGCTTGCATCCCATTATCCTTTAATGGAAAAGCTAAATTATTGGTAAAACAAAACGGAATTATTGCAGGTGTTGAAATCGCTAAAAAAATATTTGAGGAATTTGAACCAAGTTTTACTGTAGAAATTTTAATTCCCGATGGTACTGCTGTAAATATTGGCGATATTGTTTTAACAGTAGAAGGTCCATCACAAAAAATATTAACTATAGAACGTTTGGTTTTAAATGTAATGCAACGCATGAGCGGAATTGCTACCTACACTCATTTTTTACAATCCAAAATTGCACATACATCCACAAAATTATTAGATACCCGAAAAACTACTCCGTTATTTAGATTTTTTGAAAAAGAAGCTGTGAAAATTGGAGGTGCAATGAACCATCGTATGGGTTTATATGATATGATTATGCTAAAAGATAATCATATAGATTTTGCTGGTGGAATTGCTTTAGCGGTTGAAAAAACTAAACAGTTTTTAGCAGAAAATCATTTGAATTTAAAAATAGAAGTAGAAGTTAGAAACTTAAACGAGTTGCAACAAGTTTTAAATTGCACTGGTGTTTTTAGGGTGATGTTAGATAATTTTACTCCAGCGCTTTTACAAGAAGCTGTAAAAATGGTAAACGGCGCTATGGAAACAGAAGCATCGGGCGGAATTACTGAAGAAACTATTGTAGATTTTGCACAAACAGGAGTTGATTATATTTCGGTAGGTGCACTTACACACCAAGTAAAAAGTTTAGATTTAAGTTTAAAAGCGATGTAATGCTACAAAATATTAAAAAACGACTTTTAAAAATCAAAATAGTACGCTTACTTTTAATATGGAGTAAAAAATATTCGTTTGTAGGATTTGATGGCGCAAGTATATATTTTGTTGCTCGTTTCTTTTTTATTTCGATTTTTGAAGGAGATTTAAGTAATCGTGCTGCTAGTATTGCTTTTAATTTTTTTATAGCCATTTTCCCCGGAATTATTTTTATTTTTTCATTAATTCCAATGATTCCAATCGAAAGCTTCCAAGAAACCCTTTTGTTTAATATTCAGCAAACCCTACCCAAAGGCGTTAAAGAAATCGGACTAGAAACCATAAGCGATTTAATTAATACACCTCGTGGAGGAGTTTTATCCGTAAACTTTTTTTTAGCTACATACTTTGCTACCAATGGGATTTATTGCTTAACAGATCAGTTTAACAACACCTACTTATTTAAAGAAAAACGTAACTTTTTACACCAACGTTTAATTGCTTTTATCTTAGTTTTTATTTCAACAATTTTATTAATCATTGCCATTTTATTAACCATAATTTCGTCCGAGATAATTAATTACGCTTTGGAAATGGAATATATCCAGGATGGATTTGCGATAAAACTATTCGAAATTGGTAAGTTTACAGTTGCATTTTTGCTGTTTTATTTTGTAATAGCATTTATTTATTATTACGGCCCATCTGTAAAAATCAGATGGAAATTTTTCTCTGCAGGAACAAGCTTAGCTACTGTTTCGCTTATTTTAACCTCAATAGCTTTTGGATATTACGTTAGCAATTTAAGTAATTACAATAAAATTTATGGCTCATTAGGAACCATTATGGTGGTAATGTTGTGGTTGTTTATCAACTCTTTAATACTGCTAATTGGTTTCGAACTTAACGCTTCAATCGCGAAAGCACACAAAGAAGGAAGATGTATTAAAGGGATTACAAAAAAATAAATCACACCTGTATTTTCAAGGTAGAGTAGAGAAAAGTAGAAGACCTATTTCTTCTACTTCTCCCCCTCATCAATCCGTACGTGCGGTTTTCCCGCATACGGCTTTCCTACAAACTTCTTCATTTAGCTACACGCAGTTGT
>JBEEPA010000050.1:0-2641 GCA_041191385.1 Bacteroidota bacterium
AATTATAGATACAAAATTTACCGTATATGGTAATTGCGAAATGTGTAAAAACACAATTGAGAAAAATTTAATACAAATGAAAGGAGTTAAAAAAGCAGTTTGGACAATTAAAACGCAGCAATTGCATATTGTTTATAATTCTACAATTGTCATCGAAGATGCCATACAGCAAAAAATTTCTTCAATTGGATATTCAACAGATAAAACAGCAGCAAATCAAGAAGCATATAATAAATTACATTTTTGTTGTAAAGTAGAAGATGCATGTAAGCCAAGATAATGCTTAGATTTTTAATTTTATTTATTTCCCTAAATCATTTTGTTTTCGCTCAAAATCAATTGGTTGGTTTTGTGGTTGATAATAATCAAAAACCAATAATTGGTGCATTGGTTAAATTTGAATTTGCATCTACTGCTTCGTACACAGATTATCGAGGTTATTTTGAATTAAAAAAGGATACATTTTCTATTTTAAAAGTTAGTGCTTTAGGTTATCAAACACAATTGTATCGAATTTCAAATGAAACAGAGATTTTGATTGAACTGCCTATTCAATCTCAAATGTTAAGCGAAATTAATATTGAAATCAAAAAGCCTTCAACCAATATTTCCTTGTTAAATACAATAAAAACGGAAACTTTAGGCAGAAACGAATTTAAAAAAGCTGCCTGTTGTAATTTATCCGAAAGTTTTGAAACTAACGCAACAGTTGACGCATCATTTTCTGATGCGGTTACAGGAACTAAACAGATTCAGTTACTCGGTTTATCAGGTGTATATGCATTACTTTCCTCCGAAAACATGCCTGTGTTTATTGGAAATAATTCGGTTATGGGTTTAGATATCGTTCCTGGTCAATGGCTCGAATCTGTCCAGTTGGTAAAGGGACCGGGTTCTGTGGTTAATGGTTATCAATCTATTTCTGGTCAAATTAACACCGAATATAAATCGCCATGGGATAAAACTCAAACATTTTTAAATTATTATTACGATAATGAACGCCGACATGAATTTAATTTAATTCATAATTTCAAAAAAGATTCGGTTGTGGCAGTTGGTATTTTTGTTCAAGCTGATAGAGGAACACTTTTAATGGATATGAATGGCGATGATTTTGCCGATAACTTGATTGGTGATAAATTAGTTACCATGACAGTTTGGGAGAGTTTTCAGGAAAATAAATCTAAATGGTTTAACAAAGGAGGGATTAAATATGTTTTTTTAGATAAGGAAGGTGGACAAATGCGTTATTTAGATAATCCTTATGTAGTAAATAAAAAAAATAATCGAATAGAATTTTGGAATAAATTGGCTTATTTTATTTCTCGTGATAAATCTAAAAGTATAGGTTTGCAAACACATTTTGTTACCCAAAATCATCAATTTTTATTCGGACAAAATACATTGCGAGCAAAAGAAACCCGAGTATTTAATAATTTAATGTATCAGCACACCTCAAAAAACACATTTCATCAATGGAATATGGGCTTTTCAAACTCTGTCCAGTTTTTAGATAATCAATTTACTACAATCGGATATAATTGGTTGGATATCAATACAGGATTTTTTTCGGAATATACATATTCGCCCAATGAAAAATTTTCTTTGGTAGCAGCAACTAGGTACGATTACAGCACTTTGTGGAAGCATTTAGTTACACCTAGAGTGCATTTAAAATACTCGGTTTTTCCTAGAGGAGTTTTAAGATTATCAGCTGGTACTGGAGCAAAAGCAGTAAATCCATTAATGGAAAACATAGGTGTTTTTGCTTCTAATCGAACTTTGTTTTTGGATAATCAAATAGCTAATTCAAGAGAAATAGGAGTAAGTTATGGTGTAAATTATACACAAAAATGGGATTTGGATTATAGGCCATTTACTTTAAGTATAGATTATTACAGAACTAATTTTTTAAATAAAATGATTGCTGACATGGATTTTTCGGCACAAAGTATACATTTTTATAACTCCAAAAATGCAGCTTTTGCCAATAGTTTTATGATACAAATAGAGTGGGAAGTAATAAAGTTTTTAAATTTTAAATCAGCTTACAGATATTATGATGTTCGAAATCAATATGAATCTATAGGTTGGGCAAGTGCTATTTTTACGCCACAACATAGATATTTTATTAATTTGGATTATGAAATCAATAAAAAATTATATTTTGATTTTACTTTTAACTGGATGGGAAAAACACGTTTACCGTTTTCAGGTTCAAATCCTATAGATTATCAATGGAATTCATACAGCGAGTCGTTTTTTACCATTCATTCGCAAATAAGATATGCTCCTAGTACTTCATGGGATTTTTATCTAGGAGCTAATAATTTACTAAACTATCAACAAAAAAATCCAATCATTAGCGCTAACAATTCAGATAGTCAGTTTTTTGATGCAAGTATAGTTTGGGCTCCAGTTTTTGGTAGAATGATATATTTTGGAATTAAATGGGAGATATTAAGGAGTAAATAAATTTTTCAAAATGTATTTACAAACTATTTATTTTACCTTATTTTTACTGATTCCCCTTTATTATACCTAATATCAATTTCTCACAGAACACACAGATATTCACAGAGTTTTTTATTTATACTTTTTTTTCACAGATTCCACTACGTTTGAAAGATTTCACAGAATC
>JBEEPA010000051.1:0-4955 GCA_041191385.1 Bacteroidota bacterium
AAATATCGCTATTACAGTACCAATAATCATAATTATACAGCCTCCCCAAAGTAAATTGATGTAAGGAAACACAATTGCTTTTAAAATAATATAATCCTTCTTTTTTGGCTTTTCCTGAGCCATGTACAATAAAAACTGATTTTTTTCACTTTCTACTTTAGATATTTCTGCAACCAAGTTTAACTCTTTATTTTGTGCCATTATTGGGAAAAATTTTTCTTTATAAATCACAAAAGGCAATTGTAATTTCCCTACCAACTTATTATTTTCTAAAATATTGATATGCAACTCTATAGAATCTGCTTTTTCTACTGTTTTAAAACTATAAATTGTATCATATTGTATAATGTATTTTTGATATTTTGCGGTGCCGTTGGGTTTTAATTCCAGCTGACTAAAATTTTGGTATTCTTTTTTTTCTGATGCTGTATCGGCAGATGCAGAAGTAATATGTGTGTATAAATCCTTAGACAAATAATGACGAGTGTCTGGCTCCGATACTCTACCAAAAGTTTCATTTGTTTGTATAAAAGGTGAAAGCGTAAAGGATTTTTCTAATTTCCCATTTACCTTTTCATAATAATCAACTTCGTAAAAAACATTTACATGTTCCTGATATTTGCTGCGATACACCACATAATAATTACCCATTTGCGCCGTATCACCCTCAATTAATCTTATGTTTTCTTCATTTTTTAACTCTCCTCCAGAGGCTTCGCTTATGTTAAACTCGGGGTTTTGGTTAGATGAAATTACTTCACTCTGACTAGCAGAAACAAAAGCACCCAATAAAATTAAACCAAATCCTAAATGCGCAATGCTGGCACCACTTTTTTTGATATTCCCTTTCGTGATAAAAGTAAAATGTAAAATATTTCCAATAACTGTAGTTAATGTAGCCCATAAAAACACAGGATACAAAATTTTTCCTAATAAAATATTGCTAAAATTAAAGTTGTTAACTATTACCAAAATTGTAATAATCAAACCCAAACCTAAAACAATCGAATAGTATTTCCAAAATGGATTTTTAGGCGTTTTTTTGTATTTCAAAAACAAAGAAAAACCCATAATTATGGCTATAAAAATACCTATAAACATTTGTGGTAAAGAATAATCCTGAAAGGTTTCCGTTTTATTTAAAACTTTACTGTATCCAAAAATTTGATTGATAACAGGCAAACTGGTGTAAATTACCAGTTGCAAACAACTTAGCATCAAAAATATGGCACCTATTAACATCCAAAACTCTCGTGAACTAAAGTGATCTTCTTCTTTTTTCCCTTTATCAAAAAACAAAACATAATCCACAATAAATAAGGCAATTAACAAAATTGCACCAATTACATTAGCAACAAATACAGCATCAGTAGTGTTATTTATAAAAACCAACACCAAACCTATTAAAGTGAAAATTAATTTAGTTACAGTATTTTTAAGTAACAACATTCCACTTATCCAATAAAAGAAAAACAAAAACACTAATATTTGCGCAGATGAACCACTGGCAAAACTATGTACACTGGTATCACTTAAAACTCCACTTCGTGTTAAATATGTTGAATAAACTACAAACAAAAAGGAGAATATAGTTAAAATAAATGTGGTATAAGAGGATTCTCCACGTTTGCGCTGTACAATCATAACATGAGCAGCACCAACAAATGTTAACCAAGGAAATAAGGATGCATTTTCTACAGGATCCCATGCCCAAAATCCACCAAAAGTAAGGGATTCGTATGCCCATGCTCCACCCATTAATATTCCAGTTCCTAAAATCATTACACCAAAATAAATCCATGGTAAAGTTGGATTCATCCAATCGTTTAATTTTTTAGTCCATAAACCCGCAATTGCAAAACAAAATGGTACCAAAGTGGAGGCAAAACCCATAAATAATGTTGGCGGATGAATCGTCATCCAGTAATTTTGCAATAAAGGATTTAATCCTTGTCCCTGAATTAAAGTATTGTAATTGGGATTTAAAAAAGCTTCGTTGTTAAATAATTTTTCGGAATCGCGCGTTAGTAAAACAAATGGATTTGAACCTATAAAAAATTCTGGCAAACCAAACCAAGTGGTTATTACACACAAAACTATAGCTCCAATTAAAAAATATTTTGATGTACCTATGGGTAATTTATTGTAAAACAAAATGGTTCCTAAAACCAAAACAACTCCTAATAAAAAACCGCCTAACCAACCCTCGGGAATATAAATTCCCAATAACATACTTACTAAAAAAGCTTGTACCAAAGCATAAATTGCCATTACATTGTTTTCCCAACTTTTAGCAGTAAGCTGCAAAACATTTCCAATTACCACATGACAAATAATCCATAATAAAAAACTCCCTTCTTGCCCTGCCCAAAAACACGATAAAATGTATTTTAACGGCATAATATCGTTGCTGTGTTTAAATATATATAAAAACTCATATTTATGCTCCAACAACATATAAAACAACAACAATACTAAACCAACAACCATTAAGGAATGAACTCGCCAAAAAACACGGGCAAGAGTTTGATAAATACTATCTTTTTTTTCGTAAGCTAAATAATACGAAAGAGATGAAAAAACAATAGAAACAAACGCAGAAATTGTTAAAATATGTCCAATTTTACTTAACCCTAGCGCTTCACCAATATATTCTAACTGCATGTTAATAAGTTTTATTTTCTAAACCTTTTTGTTTGATTTCTTCTGGCGTGTATTTACTAGGACATTTCATCAACAAATGCGTTGCATGAAATTCTCCTTTGATCATTTTACCTTCCAAAGTAATTTCTTCCGATTGTTCGATATCCCTTGGTTTTGGCTCATGATAAATCACCAAATTTTCTTCCCCGTTTTTATCGATTAAATAAAATGTAGTTCGGTTAGCATCTACATCAGGATTGTATTCGATGGCTTTTTCTTTATTTAAAACGCCAATTATTGTGAAATTTTTATCGGGTGATAATTTAGCCTCTGCAAAACTTCCATAATTATCAGCACCAATTAATGTAACTAAAATAACAACCACTACAATAGCTACAACCGATAATAAAATTGCTCCTGTTTTATTCATTTTATTGCTGATTTTTTTCGATTTTAGAAAGTTTTTTATCTATGTAAAATAAATAGGCAAACAAACCCAATAAAATTATTAGTACAACTCCAACAACCACATAAATTTTTCCATCAGCTCTAAAAGCATCCGCCATTTCTACCGTATTTTGTGGCTGAGCAAAACCTATCGAACCCACAAGTAGGAACGATAAAAAGAATATTACCTTTTTAATCATGTTCAATTTCATTTATAATTTTTTTATTATCAATCATTTTCCAACGATATCTAATTTGAGCTATCCAAATCCCCAATAAAATCCATCCTAAAATTGCTGGATAAAAAACCATTCGCATAGAATTATCCAAATCGTAATTATTAAATCCAGGATTTCCGCCATTTCCAGGGTGTAAACTCACTGTAATTCTTGGATAAACTATTAAAAACAAAACCATCATGGCATAAGCAAAAAAGTTGTAGGCAGATCCCAAAACAATTCGTTTTTCGATATCCGAAATTTTTAACAACCTAAAATAACTTAAGTATATCAATACCGTTAAGGCTGCACCATGAATTTTTGGATCATCGGGCCAAGGACTTCCCCATGTGTAATTTCCCCACAACATACCGGTTAATACCCCTAAGCTTCCCATTAAAACACCTACACTCGCTAGCTGAGTGGAACGAATTCCGTAACTGATTTTATTTTTGGTTAAAGCTAAAATTGCATATACTACTGAGCCAGTCATTAGTGCAATCATGGCAAACCACATCCCCACGTGAAAATATAAATTCCTAATGGTTTCGTTTAATATTGGCAACCTAGGTACTTCGCCTAAAAAGCCTTTAACAAATGCAAATATTAGTAATATAATGCTTAGTATTTTCCACCAATTTTTTATCACCTTCAAAAAATTTTGGTAAAAATAAGTAAATTGAACGGATGTAGGGCAAAAAAAATTGCTAACAAATAATATCTATGGTTAAATTTTGTTGATGTTGTAAAAGATTACCATTTTTATGGTATTGTTTAAGGCTTATAACTGGGTTAATTTTGCCCAAAAAAAATGTAATGGATAAAAAATCATTTTTCGAAACAATTGATTGGCAAGTTTTAATTGATAATAGCGCCGGCAATTGTTGTAAAAAGAAAAAATGCTGTAAAAAGTACAAAAAAAGCAAACCTTGTGGATCATGTCCTAAATTTTAATTTTTATTTTGCAAAACAATTTATTTTAACTTTCGTTAGCTTAACTTTGGATTGTAAAAATAATTGTTGAAATGAAAGTATTAATTATCGAGGATGAAGCTCCTGCAGTAAGAAAATTAAGAGGATTATTAAATAACCAAGATGTTGATATTGAGGTATTAGCAGATATAGATACTGTAGAAGAAGCTGTAGAATGGTTAAGCAATAATCCTAGTCCGGATGTTATTTTCTCGGATATCCAATTGGCAGATGGTGTAAGTTTTGAAATTTACAGTAAAGTTCCCCCAAAATGTCCCATTATTTTTACAACTGCTTACGACGAATATGCATTAAAAGCTTTTGAATTAAATAGTTTAGATTATTTATTAAAACCTTACACAGAGGAACAATTTAACCGAGCTTTCCAAAAGATTAAAACTACCTCTACTAATGCTAATGAGGTAGATAAAATTAAATCGGTTTTAGCACAATTAAACATAAAAAGCAACCAATACAAAGAAAGATTTTTAGTAAGTAAAGCAGGAGTTTTACTACCTATAAAAGTAGATGATGTTGCATATTTTTATACCGAAGATAAAACCATAAATTTAGTAACTAAAACTAAAGAAAGATATTTTATAAGTTCAAGTTTAGATGAGTTAGAAGTTATTTTAAATCCAAGCAATTTTTACAGAGTTAATCGCCAATACATTG
>JBEEPA010000052.1:0-2813 GCA_041191385.1 Bacteroidota bacterium
TAGATTATTTAAAAGAAGTTGAACAAGATTTAATTAAAATATCCAGCGTAGGCAATAGTAAAATTGTATATGCATGCCAGGATATACCCGTTTTTTACCATTACAATTTCCCGAAATTAGCAGAATTTAAATTTTTTTATTGGATGCGTTCCATTATGAATGCAGAAGAATTAGAAAACAAAAAATATCAACCCGAGTTAATACTAGAAGAAGTGTTAACTTTGGCAAAAAGAATATTTGCATTATATAAAAAGGTAAATAGTACCGAAATTTGGACCAGCTCAACGTTACAAAGTACTTTAAAACAAATAGACTTTTATTGGGAATCAGGAATATTTAATTCGCCAGAAGAAGCCATAGAGATTTGCAACGACTTAGAAGAAGAAATTAAATGTTTACAAAAACAATGCGAATTAAATACAAAATTTATAGATACACCAGAACATAAAAATTTCGCCTTTTATTATAGTGAAATCGAAATAACAAATAATTGCGTTTGGATAGATTTAGGCATAAAACAAGCCGTTTATTTAAGTCATTTTTCGTTTTACACCATGAAAACTTTAAATGATTCCTACGCAAAAAAAACAGAAGTATGGCTCGAATCATTAATTAAAAAAACAACTTTAATTAGCGGTGTGGCCGAAAAAACTCGTTTTCAGTTTTTTAACACCATGTACAAACAAATCCAACAACTAAAAACTAAAATTCAGGGGTGATAATTCGCCGTATATTAAAATTGCACTTTTTATTGTGCAATTTTAATCTGAAGCTCTTTTTTGTAAATCCTCGGAGCCGGTTGAGCGGCGGCGAGATTCTTGAATTTTTTGATTTCCAAAGTTATATTTAATATTTAAAAAAACTATTCTGGACTCGGGTTTATAAGTAGTAGGCATATAAATATTGCCTTGGAAAACCCCACCATTTCCTTCACGAAGATTAAAAATATCTTTAATACTTAAGTTAAAATTAAACTTTTTATAGCTTTTTTGAATACCTAAATCAATTTGATAATAAGGCTCAACAAACCAAATATTCCAATACGAATCATGGTTATAATATGCACTCACCTCCATTTTAAAATTTTTAGGTAAAACAAAACTTTGTTGAGTGTTGATATTAAAACTAAAAATATCATACCCTACTACTCCCCAATTTAAATTAGAGGACATTTTATTGTAATACAACAAAGTATTCAATTGTGTTTTCCACCATTTTGTAATATTGATAGGAGAATTAAAATTAATATTATAGTTGTAAAAGTTATCCAAGTTTTCAACCGTATGAATCTGTTGTTGTAAAGCATCTTTTTGTTGAATTACCTGATTTATTAAACCCTGCGTATTGGAAGCACTTAAGGTAATAAAATATTTGTCTTTAATTCCAAAATTAACATTTAAAACATTGGTAGTTTGAGGATTTAAATTTGGATTTCCCTGATAAATATAAAAAGGATTGGATTGCGCCTGAAAAGGATTTAATTGATGATAATTGGGCCTATCAATTCGCCTTGTTGCCGAAACCGACCAACTAAATTTTTCGGGAATTTTATACGAAAAGCTTAAATTTGGAAAAAAATTTAGATAAGTTTTAAAAAAATCACTTTCGGATTTTGGTGACATTCCCTGAGCTACTGTTTGTTCCAATCTTAATCCAGCATCCCAACTCCACTTTTCTTTTAAGGTTTGTTGTAGTGTTGTATAGCTTGCAAAAATACCCTCTGTATATCTAAAATCATTGGAAGCATTTGTATTAAAAACAAGATTATTTTTACTAGTTCCATTAAAAGCCTCAAAATTATTTTGCGTGTTTACCCAACTTGCTTTTGCACCAACATTTAAAGTGAAATTATGCGCAAATTTTGTTTCATAATCGCTTTTAAAGTTTAAAATATCACTCACAGCGTTTCCTTTTTGTAATATATAAGTATTGGATTTTATATCATTATTTAAAAAATAAACATTAGCATTATTGGTTTCGTTTCCATTATTGCGTAAAGCAAAATCCACATCCATATTAAAATATGATTTTTCCGAAATTTGATTTTTAAAATTCACATTATGAGCTTGTGCTCCCCAATAATAAATAAAGTTTTGCACAGCTTCAATCTTATCATTTTTTTGTTTTTCAAAACCGCTAATTTCAACCAATGAGGGCTCCCACCCAAAGGTGTTTCCTTTATAAAAATTAAGTAAGTAACCTATAGTAATTTTATCATTTACAAAATAATCAATACCCATACGAGCATTAAAACCAATAGCATGATGCACACGGTGGAAACTACTAAAAAAGTTTGATGAGTTTTCGTTTTCATTCATTTTCATATCAAAAGTTCCCCTATGATCAAACATAGTGTTGTAATACCAACCACTTCCAAAAACATTTATTTTTTTATTTCGATAATTTACCGAGCCCGATGGAGTTATTTTATGCCAATTTCCGTAACCAGAATTTATCCCCAAAACACCATTATACCCTAATAACTTTCCTTTTTTAGTAACAATATTAATAATTCCCGCATTTCCAGCTGCATCAAATTTAGCAGGAGGATTTTCGTAAACCTCCACACGTTCTATTTCAGATGATGGTGTATTTTCTAATAATCTAACCAAATCATCTAAAGCCATGTTAGTAGTTTTACCATCAATAAAAATTTGCACATTTTGTTTTCCTTTTAAAGTAACACTTCCATCTTGATTAACAACTGCACCCGGAATTTTTTCTAAAATATCTTTACTATTTCCAGATTGTAAAATTGGCGATTCGGATACATTCATAATCAATCCTCTACCTGTTACTTCAATTAATGGTTT
>JBEEPA010000053.1:0-13213 GCA_041191385.1 Bacteroidota bacterium
AAATGGGCTTTAAAATTAAGTGGTAAAGATTTAATTTTACTATTTGGTGGATTGTTTTTAATTGGAAAAAGTACGCATGAAATCCATAGTAAAATAGATAAAGACAACCATCATGAAGAAGAAAATAAGAGTTCAAAACCAGTTTCTATTTCTAAAATAATTATTCAAATTATATTATTAGATTTAGTTTTTAGTTTTGATAGTATTTTAACTGCTGTTGGTTTAACACAAACTGTGGGTATAATGATATTAGCTGTAATAATTTCCATGATAATCATGATGTTATTTGCAGGTAAAATTAGTGATTTCATTAATAAAAGACCAACTTTACAAATATTGGCTTTATCCTTTTTAATTTTAATTGGATTTATGTTAATGATAGAAGCCTTCCACTTTGAAGTTCCTAAAGGCTACATTTACTTTGCTGTAATTTATGCTTTAATTGTTGAGCTAATTAATTCTAAAGTACGAACAAAATAATCAAAAAAAAGAAGCAATTGTAAAACAAAACAATTGCTTCTTTTCTTCTATCCAATTTAAATTCCAATTTTGATTTAAAATCATTTACTCCTCATCCATACTGGAGCGTGTTTCGATTTTTTTGATGTTTTTATTTGCGAACTTATAATTAAAGGACACAATCAACATTCGAACTCTGGGGCGGAAATAAGATTCGCTGTAAAAGTTTGGTTCATCAATAATTCGGCGGTACACATTTTCTCGAAAAACATCTCTAATCGAAATTGTTAAACGAGCTTTATTTTGCATAAATTGATGAGAGGAACTGATATTCATACTTTTAATTGCCAAAACATTACCTTGTGCAGTAGATCTTGGAGCACGATAAAAATTGGTAACATTCATCGTCCAACCTTTTTTAATTGTAAAATTATTTTGCGCTTGTAAAAAGTAAACCAAAGCTTCGTTTTGGTATTCTACACCCTTATATTCGCCATAAATTTCACTCATAAACAAATTGTTATTTAAACTGGTTTTCCACCATTTAGCCCAATTCAAACTAAAATTAGTTTCTAAACCATAGGAGTTTTGGTATTGTAAATTCACTGGTAAAGTACGTACAATCGAAAATTCATCTACAAAACTTATGCGTTCGGTTGGAGCATTTTCTCGGCGATAAAATGCGGTAAACATAAAACTAGATTTTTTCCAATACTTCAGCAAACCCAATTCCATAGAATGGATAATTACTGGATTTAAATTAGGATTACCTACAAATTGGTTACGTGGATCCGAGTACGAATTAAACGGCAACAATTCCCTTTGCCCTGGCCTATCAATACGTTTGCTATAACTTAACTGTAAGGTTGTGATACTGTCCAATTTATAACTGGTAAAAACGGATGAAAAAAAATCGTTGAAATTTTTGTTTATAGGATTGCTAAGTGATTTTTGATTCACCTCAATTAAAGCCCACTCATTACGTAAACCCGTCATTAAAGAAAACTTTTTCCACTCGGAACTGTATTGAACGTAAGAACCTAAAACATTTTCTTTATACCTTACCTCATCCGTAAACAAAGCGATACTTTGCCATTGTAAAGTACTTTGGTTCAATTCATCTACAGCATAAGCATTTAAAATATCACGATAAGTATTACGAACTCCCGTTTCCAGTTTACTATTTTTATTGAATGGATAAGTAAAATCCGATTGGGCTAAAATACTACTTTCATTTTCCTCAATATAAGCCCGTTGATCCAGCTGATTGTTTAAAAATGTTTCGCGTAATTTAGCATCTTCAACATCAATATTATTGTATGCATTTACATCAGTTACCCACTTCATACCAGGCTTTTTAAATTTTTTAGTATGCCCTACATTTAACTCGATATTTTGTTTAATTTCATGCTCATCTTCGGTACGTATAGTTGTTTTTTGTACTTGTTGCAATTCGTTTAAATCCTCATATTTTAAAGTTGCAAAATTGGGCGAAACCCTTTTAAAAAAAGAAGTAGAAATATTAACAGTATTCGTAGAATCCACAAAAATATCTGCTCCAATTTGGGCGTTGTACACCGGTCCGCCGCGCATTTGTTCCCTATCTCTACTAAAATAAAAAGTAGTATCCCCCGAATATTTTGTAATTCCACCACCCTCGGCAGGATAACTCCTGTAACCAACACCTCCAGAAGCTGTCCAATCTATTTTTTTAGTTTGCCAAGATAAATTTAACAAAGCCGAATGATTATCAGGCAAACCCGTATTTAACTGTAAATTACCCTGAACACCCTCTTTTTTTTGTCGCTTTAACACAATATTAATAATTCCGGTTGTTCCTTCCGCATCGTATTTGGACGAAGGATTGGTAATTACCTCAATACTTTCAATCATATTTCCTTGTATCAACTGTAAAGCCTCAGCCGAGCCCATATTAGTTAAACCACTAGGTTTACCATTAATTAAAATACGCACATTTCCACTACCTCTCAATTGCACATTTCCATCACCGTCTACAGTTACAGATGGTACATTTTCTAAAATTTCCGAAGCATCAGCACCTTGATTATTGGGGTCTTGAGCAACATTATACACTTTTTTATCCAATTTCATTTCGTACAAAGATTTTTCAGCAGTAATTTCAATCACATCCAGCTCGGTTGCACCTTGCTTTAAAACAATATTTTTTAATTTGATATTGGATTCTAATTGTAAAGTATCGGTATAGTCCTCAAATCCGAATAAAGAAATTTTTAATTGATACTTTCCTTTGGGCACCTCAATAGTAAATTTTCCTTCTAAATCTGTATAAGCAGCATTTTGTGCGTTATTATTTAAATCGATCAACAAAACAGTAGCAAAACTAACCGATTGTTGTTTGTTATCCGTAACTACACCACTTACATTTAGCAACTTCTGCCCCATTGTATAGATGGGTAAAAGAAAAATAAGTAGGTTGAAAATTGTAAAAGTTCGCATTAAAATAATTTTAGCTGAATAGGTTGAGGGTATAATTTAAACGATTTGCGATGGTGTGGAGTAACGCCAAATTCCTTAATTGCTTGGCGGTGAGCTACAGAGGGATACGCCTTATTTTGAGCCCAATAGTATTGTGGATATTCCAAATCTAAATCTTCCATAATTTTATCTCTCTCGGTTTTGGCTAAAATGCTGGCTGCCGCTATACTTTTAAATTTTCCATCGCCTTTTATAACACAATCGTGCGCAATTTCATGATATTTTTTAAATCGGTTTCCATCTACCAAAATATGATTAAAAGGTGTTTTTAATTTATCCAAAGCACGATGCATGGCTAAAAAACTGGCGTTTAAAATATTAATTTTATCAATTTCCTCAGCTTCTACAATTCCAATAGCAAAGTCAATTGCTTTATCTTCAATTTTTTTGCGTAAATCATTTCTTAATTTTTCGGATATTTTTTTAGAGTCGTCTAACTCTTTACATTTAAAATTATGCGGTAAAATTACAGCAGCAGCAACCACCGGACCAGCCAAACAGCCTCTACCAGCCTCATCGCAACCGGCTTCTATTAAATCTTTGTATTTAAATCCTAATAAACTCATAAAATTTTTTGTACACTTTCCCAATAAACTCTTGCCGATTCATCCCACGAAAAAGCTTTAACTCTTTGTAAACCATTCTCTATTAACTCCAATCGTAAATTTTCATCTTGCGCCAAAACCAACATAGCATTTGCAATTTGTTCGTGATTATTGGGATTTACCAATAAACCTGCATGTTCTATAACTTCGGGTAAAGAGGTACAATCGGATGCAATTACCGGAACGCCACACGCCATAGCCTCTACAACAGGTATCCCAAATCCTTCAAAAAACGGGATGTAACACATAGCTAAACTTGCGCCTATAATCGCTTGTAAATCGTTGTCGCTTACTCTGCCCACATTATGAATCCTTGATTGTACCAAAGGATTTGTAATCATTTGTTGTAAATTATCTTTCCACATAGCTTCTCCCACAATCACTAAATCTACAGAGGTGTTTGTAGCGCAAAATTTTTCGAAGGAACGAACTAATCCTGATAAATTTTTGCGGGGATGGATAGAGCCCACATACACAAAATACGATTTTCCTTGAGTATATTTTTGCTGCACCACTTTTTTTTGCGCATCGTCCAATGGTTTAAAAATTGTTTTGGGCGCATTGTATACCACATCAATTTTTTCGTTTGGGCAATTGTATTTTTCTTCAATTGTTTTTTTTGAAAACTGCGACACCGTAACGATTCGCGAAGCACTTTGGGCATAATCCCGAACGTTTTTTTGATAAAATTTTGCGGTGGATGGTGGTAAATCCTGCGGTCGGTATTCGAAATTTAAATCGTGCACCACCAAATGTGTAGGAATTTTATATCCCGAACCCAACAAATTATCTAAGGATAAAAATGCATCTGCCTTAACCTTTCGAACAGCTTTAGGCAACAAAACATTTTGCCAAAACTGCAATAAAAAAGGTTTAGAAACAGGTAAAGGCACAATATGTCCTACCACATTATCGGCATAAATAAATTGTTTACTAAATGGTTTATTGAAAAAAAAGTGAAACTGATGTTGTGGATTTTGTACCACTACACGTTGTAAAATTTCGTGCATAAACACCCCAATTCCTTCTAACTTATTCTCTTGCAACAACCTAGCATTAACCGCAATCCTCATAATTTAAATCTTAGTGCAAAAATACCCAATAAAATTTAAGATACCTTGGATTTACAAAAGTTGAATGATAAACTAATTAAATCTAAATAAAAATCCCAATGATATAATTATAAGACGTGTAGAAGCTTTTACGCAACCATTTTGTATTTTTCTAACAAATCGTCCCAATTCCATAAAAAATCTGAAGAGAATTCGCAAATGGCTTTAATGATAATTGGATTGGGTTGGTTCATTTGTTTAAAATGATCGTCTTGATAATCATTTAAACCATATTTGTAAAACAAAGCAGTAGCAATCATTTTTGGCAAACTATCATCACATTTTTTGCGCAATGATTTCATGAAAAAAGAAAAATTATCAATATTATCCTCAACATCTTCTCTTTTAACGCCCTCCAACGACTCTAAAAACTCATCGATAATTAACAAACGTAATCTAGTTCCTTGTTCTACAGTTAAAACCCTGTCTATATTTTCTAAATTAGCTACTAAAACAATATATAAAAACCATTCAACTTGTGAAGGACGAATATTAGGAGAAGATTTTAACTCTGATACGTTATTTAAATAATCAGCTATTAAAGGAAAAGAATCCATTGCAATTTGATTAATTTTAGACACAAAAACAGCAGCAACTTGCTCTTCTTTTACTCGTTTTTTTCCAAATAATCCTAGCATATGTTAGTTAAATCGTAGTTTGTACAAAAATAAATTGTAAAAGGAGTAATTTTACACCTCCAGCTTTTTTTTATTAACTTAACATAGTTAATTGCTATGATATCAATAGATGTAAAAGTATTTTTTAAAAAATATACTTTTTAATACACAACTGCGTTAAGGTATTTTAAAACAACTTGATTTAAATAATTAATTTAAAAAAAATGAAAATACAAATTTTAAGTAGCCTATTTAGCTTTGGGATTTTATGTGCAAGTGCACAAAAAATGGATGATTTAGAAACATTTAAAACCAATCAAAAATACCATGCCATTGGTTTTAATGTTGGAGCTTCAACAGGCTTAGGATTATCATACCGTTATCAATTCAACAAACATAGTTATCAGTTAACATTATTACCTATAAAAGGAGACCGAAATTCTTTTATAAATGTAGGAGGTAGATATGCTTATAATTTCCGACAAGATGAAAAAACAACATTTTTTGGTTATGTTGGACATGCTACTACTTTTGTTAGTAGAAAAGATTATAATTATATAGAAAATATAGAATATACCAAAAACGACATAAGTTTAATTACAGGTGTTGGTTTTGGTACAGAAATTAATTTAAATAAAGTTTTGGCATTTAACTTTGCTTTAGGATTAGCACATTATTACCAATCCGAACCTTATAATGTAGTAAGCTTAACCGGTGAAATTGGTTTATTTTATAAATTAAATTAAAAATATCGTATTTATAAATCTTTTAAAATATAAAAATGAAAAATATAGTTTTAACCAGCATATTTAGTGTAGTAATTGTATTTGCTAATGCACAAAATGAAAATACAACTTCAACAATTACCAATACTACTACTTTAATTACAACCACAACATTAGAAAAAAATCAAAAATACCATGCATTAGGATTTAATGCAGGTTTTTCAACTGGCGTTGGTTTATCCTACCGCTATCAACATTACAAACACAGTTATCAATTTACAATTTTTCCCTTAATTGCTAAAGATGTGTTTATATTTAATTTAGGTGCTAGATATGCTTTTAATTTTAAAGAAGTAAACAAAACTAGATTTTTTGGCTACATAGGGCACTCTGCTGGAACAATTTTAGATAATTATGATGATAATAATCTTAGATTAGTAACTGGGGCCGGTTTTGGTATAGAACAGGATTTGACCAAAAATTTAAGCTTAAATTTTGGAGGAGGTTATGCTTACTATTATTATAATTTTAATGATAACAAATTAACCTTAACAGCCGAATTAGGTTTATTTTATAAATTTAACTAAAGCATTTTATGTGCTATTTTACATTTTATAAAATAGCACATTATACTACTCCGTATTTTTTAAGTAAAAAGGATGCGTTTTTGTTGGTACAAATACCTGGACGGAGTTGGTAATCGAAAAATAATTCGTTATCAATCACTTGAGATTCGAAACAATAATTTTGGATATCAACTGGGTATTTTTTAGCCAAATCACACACTTCTAAATCGTGCGTTGCAATAATTACTTTACCGTTAAAATCTTTAATTTTTTTAATAAATTCAATTGTTCCCTGTTGCTTATCTACGGAGTTTGTACCCCGTAAAATTTCATCTAACAAAATTAAAGCAGGTTGATTTTTCGCAATATCCACAATAGATTTTAACTTTTTAATTTCGGCAAAAAAGTACGAAGTGTTTTCGTTAATGGAATCTGTTAAACGCATAGATGCCAAAATAGGCAATACACAAACATTAGCTTTTTGTGCAAAAACTGGTGCGCCAGCATACGCCAAAACAGAGTTTACACCTAAAGCACGTAAAAACGTGCTTTTACCCGACATGTTAGATCCTGTTAAAATAACCAACGAAAAAGGATCGAAATTTAAACTATTTGCTACCCCTTTTGCTCCCATTAAAGGGTGTGCTAAACCTTCCCATTGCAAGATGTTTTGCGAATTAATTTTGGGAAATATGTAATAAGGATGGTTGTATAATAAATTGGCAAAACTGTTTAACTTTTCAATTTCCCCAATCCAATTTAAACCATCTATTAAACTGCTTAAATTTTGATTTTTCCACTGAATTAATTGATTGTATTTACGAATGTGGTGTAAAACAGCCCCATTAAATAAAATGGCAGCTACAACATTTTGCACACTTTCTAATCCATCAAACATTTTAGCCAAAGCACTTATTTTTTGCGCCGCACCATTTTCCTGATTAAGTTCCTGCTGAATGTTTTGCAAATAGCTACTATTAAATTTTTGCGCTGTAATACACTGTATTATAGCAGCATAACTTTGCAAAATTTCGGCAACTTTATCGCTTTTACCAATTTCGTTTACAATATTTTTAATCCAAAAAACAAAATAAAATAAATTTAACATGAAATTTAAAAACGCCGCTCTTCCCCACCAAACATTATCACTAAAAAAGGATACTAAAACCAATACAACAAAAGATACACTTAAAAAATAAGGCAAAATCGTTTGCCATTTTTGTGTTTTTTGCACTTTACTATCCGCCCATGTTTTTAAAAATTCGTAGGCATTTTTTTCGTTGTAAATACTTTTACTTAATGCCAAAACCTCCTGTCGGAAAATAAACATCGGAGCCAATTCTTGTATTGCTTCTTGATTTTGTTCAATTTGATTTTGAGGCAAAGCCTTTGATAAACTTTGTGCTAATTTGGATTTACCTAAAAAAGTGCCACAACGATTGATGAAATGAAAAACAGAATTTGTCCCAAAAATATCTAAATCCAAAGCATAAGGATGTTTTTTATCCAAAAATTCTGCTCCATCCTCCATTGGATTTTTATGCTGTAGTATGGCATTAATTTCATCAGTATTGATATTTATTTTTTGCTCCACCAATGCTTTTTTAAAAGCAATTTTTTGTTGTATATTTTTTAAAAAAACAAATAATAACAAAGCCAAAACCGATATTAACCACATATTAGGAGTAAAGTTTAGCCACAAATAAACACTATAAATTGCCGCTACAATACATAATAAACGAGCAATACCCAACCACAAATGTTTTTTTTGTAATACAGCAAGTTGAACTTTTAACTGAGAAATATTTTGTTGATATTGCGATTGAATTTCCTCTATAATCATTGATTTTCTGCTGATTCGTATGCTGTAATAATTTTTCCCACCAAAGGATGACGAACAATGTCTGATCCATCCAAATGAATAATCGATACCTCTTTAATACCTTTTAAAATTTTTGTTGCTGGCAATAAACCACTAACCGATTTTTTAGGCAAATCTATTTGAGTAACATCACCCGTAACCATAAACTTAGCCGATTTACCCATACGCGTTAAAAACATCCTCAATTGCGTTTGATTAGCATTTTGGGCTTCATCCAAAATAACAAATGCGTTGTTTAATGTTCGTCCTCGCATAAAAGCTAAAGGTGCAATTTCAATTACTCCGGTTTCCATGTATTCCTTTAATTTTTCAAAAGGAATCATTTCGCGCAAAGCATCATACAAAGGCTGCATGTAGGGATCTAATTTCTCCTTTAAATCTCCTGGTAAAAAACCTAAATTTTCGCCAGATTCCACAGCCGGACGAGTTAAAACAATACGTTTAACTTGTTTATTTTTTAATGCACGAACAGCTAATGCAACCGCAGTAAACGTTTTACCAGTTCCCGCAGGGCCAATTGCAAAAACCAAATCGTTAACATTAATAGCATCAACTAATTTTTGCTGATTAACCGTTTTGGCTTTAATGGAGCTACCTCCCACTCCATAAACAATCACATCATCTTTAGCATTGCTTGCATCCTTTACAACATCATCCAACACATATCCTAACTCTTTATCGTTGATAGAACCAAATTTTTCGATATAATCGGTAACATTATTGATTTTGCGTTTAAAATCGCCCAAATCCTCTTCAGCACCCGAAATTTTCAACAAATTACCTCGTGAAACAATATTCACCTTTGGAAATTTATTTTTGATAACCTTTAATTTATCATTGTTCACCCCCAACAACAATAAAGGATCAATACGTTCAATTTTTAAAATCTCTTCCAATTTTTATTTATTAAGATTTAATGCTTCTTGGATACTTATTCGTTTTCCATCTTTAAAAGCCACAACATAAGCATCTTTAATTCCAACTTCTTTAACCTTTACATTTAATTCATCAGCCTCAGCTTTAGTTTTTACATTTCCAATAGTATAAATTAATAAGCCTGTTGATGTTGTAGTATATTGTACACCATAAATTTCTAATTCTTTTATTAATGGAGTAGTTTTAGGATTTATTGGTGCTTTATATGCTCCAACTTGTACTCGGAAAACAACTTCATTGTTAATTGTATTGTTTTGGCTAACTGTTGAATTTGTTGAATTAGATGGTGAGGTACTAGCCGAGTTTTCATTCGAATTTGTATTTAAATTCGCATCAGTGATTGGTCGTACGGATTGTACAGCAACAGTTTGTCCGTTTTGATAAGCTACAACATATGCATCTTTTGGACCAATTTCAACCACTTCTTTTTTACGTTGATTTGCTTCGAAATAATTTGTATATACTCCAGTGGAGTATTTAATTAAACCTCTTTCGGTAACATAACTGTATAAAGGATCTATATTGTACAATTGTTGAGAAGTACGAGGAGCACCAAATGCACCAATTTGAACAGTATAAAATAAATCATTTCTGCTATTTAAAGAAATTGATGTTTGCGCTAAAGAACTTTGAGAATTGGACGAATTATATAAAGCTGATGAACTATTTTTAGTTGAAGTTCCATTTGTACCAATTGTAGAATTTACAATTCTATTGTCGTTTGCATTTGGTGTACGCACAGCCATACTTTCACGTTGGTTGATTAAAGTAACTGCATCAGCTTCAGACTCTTTAATACCTAAAGCTTTTAATTTATTCACTTCATCTGCAATAACAGATTCGTAAACTAATTTTTCCGATTCATTTGCTTGATCCAATAATAATTGAGCCTCCGCTAATGTAATTCGTTTACCATTATAAAATGCAACAACAAAAGCATCTCTAAATCCAATATTTCTTATACGACCTTTTGCCATATTTGCAGCTTTGTAACCTCTAAATAAACCTGCCGTGTATCTTATTACGCCAAAACTTGTGGATTCTCCATTAATTGGAGTTATACCTTGAAAAACTGCTGGATCAATTTTATTTTTAAATGCGCCAACTTGTACTTTAAAAAATAAACCTGGTGGCATAGGAGGATCTAGTAATATTTGTTTTGATGAAGGGCCATTTAAAGTAAAACCTTCATTTATTTTTAATTCATCTTCTGTATATCCACCTAAAATTCCCTTATCCTCCATTACAATTTGAGATTCTTTAGTTTTTATATCAGTAAAACTTGTTTTTGTATTGGAATCAATTGGTTTTTTATTGTTAACATTAGTATTATTTGTTGTATTATTTTTATTTGAAGCCAATACAACAGTTTGTTTGGCCATGTAATTATCCAATTTTTCTTTATTATCCAATATTTTTTTATCCTGCGCCAATGCTTGAGATTTTGTTTCATTATCCATCACATCCAATAAAAATGCAGCTTCTTGTCTTTTCGATTTAGATTCTGCTAAATTATTCCGCATAATTTCTTCTTCATTTTTAATTTCAACATCTAGTTTTTCTGCTTCTTCTCTTAGTTTATCTGCCTTTGTTATTTGCGTTTGTATTTGAGTAGCATCTGTCATTTTATCTACTTGTTGCAATATCGTTTCATACTCTTGTTTTTTCTTATTGGATTGATTTCTTAAAGTCATTAATCTATCCAACCTTTCCACTTCCTTTTGCTCTATATTTGCTACCTCATTTAATTTTCTTTGATAATCCTCCAATACTTTAGCTGAATTTTCTTTAGCGTTTACAGCGTTATTTTTAGGCGCAACTGTATTTGGTTTTTCTGTATTTGATTTTGGCGCAACATTATTATTAGCAGTAGATTTTTGTGTTGTATTGGCTGCTATAGATTGATTATTGTTTGCACCAGCAAAATCATTAATTTTATTTAATTCAGCTTGAGATTCTTTATCTTTTTGTTGTGCTAAAACCTTAGTTTGCTCATCCATAGCTTGTTGAATTAAACTGGCTTCCATCCTTTTAGATTGTGCTTCAGCCATATTATTTTTTAAATATTCTTCCTCTTTTTTCGCTTGTAATTCTAATTTTTCAACTTCATCGCGTAAAGCATTTGCTTCAATAAACTTTTGATCCAAAACCTTATCATCTTTAATGTTTTGCATATCTGCCAACATTTTTTCATAAGCTAAATTTTTTCTTCGTGCTTCTTCCAACAATCTTTTAATTTCATCTATTCTATTGGCTTCATTTTTTTCTATTGCTTTAGCTTCTTCCAATACAGATGTATATGCCTTCATGATTTCCTCCGGACTTTCATCCATTGTTTCCATTGGTAATTCGGCAACTTTTTGGTTAGATTTTGGTGCTACAACAGTTGTGTTTTGTGCAATTTCTGGCTCAGAAGTAGTAGATTTTTTAATTGGTTTTTTCTCAAAAGCTAATTTTATATTAGGATTTTCTGGTTCTTTAGCCGATTGCTGATAAGTTTGTATAGCTTCATTTTGTTTATTGTTCGCCTCTGTAAACAACTCTTTAGCCTGATTAATCAATTCGATTTCTTTAATTTTATCTGTTTCCTCAACAGATTTCTGCATTAAATCATTTGCTTGTGCAAAAATGCGTTCACTTTCTTTTTCTAATTCAAATCCTTTGTTTGCAGTAGTATTTTGCTTAGTATTTTGTTGTGTAGCTTCTACAAAATCTTTTTTTACTTCAAACTCATTTTTAAGAATATTATTTTCGTTGATAGATCTCTTCGTTTTTTCTTCATCACCCGCCAATTCGTATTGTCTAGCCAAATTCATTAAACGCATTCGCTCTGTTGGATTTTTTTCTGTTTGTGCCTTGGCTCTAAATTCCGAAGCTTTTTCATTATAAACATTTGACTCAGGATTTGCAGATTTAGTATTTACAACATAAGACGCCTTATCTTCTTTAGGTTTAGATTCATCCAAATCTCCTTGTACCACAATATTTTGCAAAGCTAACGCCTGTATTTCTAATTGATAAGCTTGGTTGTTTAACTTTTGTTTTTCATCAACGTTTTTAGCTTTAGCAGAAGCTTGTCGGATTTCTTTAGCTTGAGCCATTTTATTTACTGAAGATTTTTGAATACTTACAGCACTATCTAAATATTTATTTGCTACAAAACCTTCATCAATAGAGTACTGAACTTGATTAACTAAATTAGCATGTTCGCTGGCGTTAACTTTTGCATAACTTTCCTGAATTGCCAACTGTTCATTTTTAGCTTCAGATAATAATTTGTTAATTCGTTTTTTAGTTTTTTTATCCTTTTTTGTATTTAATCCTAAAGTATTTTTTAAGGAATCTGCCTCGTAATATTTTTTTGCAGCAAGGATGTTCAGTTTTTCCGCTTCTTGTAAATTTCTTTTTACATCCGGAGAAATTCCATAATTAAAATCCAAATTTAAGTCGGTTCCTAAACTTTGATTTGCTTTGGATAAACTTGCTTTACTTGGATTTTCTGGATTAAATTTCTCAGTATTTTCATCTATATTGGTTGTTTTATTTTCGATTATTTCATTGGATGCTACACTTTGCTGTTGGTTTACAGCAGAATTTTCTAAATTAGGCTGTGCTGTAGCAACCGTATTTTTAACCGAATGTTTTTCATGGTTTGCCACAATATTCATCATTTCTGTTTGCAAAACATCTATTTCGTTTTGCAAGGCTAAAAGTGTATTATTTACTGTATTTTTATCTTCAACTGAATTTTGTTTTTGGTTATTTTTTTTTTGAATTTGTGTTATATTTTGTTT